>NZ_DBGFPE010000034.1:0-16393 GCF_048526665.1 Candidatus Allofournierella excrementavium | reverse complement strand
TGCTCGGCGATGTACTTGCGCAGGCGCTCCATGGTGAACTTGTGGGTCTTGGGCTGGCGCACGTCGAAGGTGATCTGGTGCTCAAAGTCCTTCCAGTCGTTGGTCACCGCGTTGTACATATGCACGGGGTCCCAGATGAGGTAAGCCAGAAAGCTCACGGTGTACTCGTGGTACGCCTCGGGCGCGGGGATGACCACGCAGCCGGCGGCCTCGTCGTAGCTCCAGGCGTCGGCGGCCAGCGGCTGGCCGGTGGTGCGGTCCATGACCTCCCACCAGCGCTTGACGTCGTCCCGGGTGTTGACCTGCATCAGCTCCTCCGAGATGCCCTGCATCAGGGGGATGCGCAGCTCCCCGCCGTCGGAGGTGTGGAAGCCGGTCATGATGTAGCACTGCTGCACCTCGTCCGGGTTCGCCTTGGCCCAGGCGTTGTCTTTCCGGGTGGTGTAGTAGGTGGAGTAGATCTTCGCGCCCACCTTGGTCAGTTCCTCGGGGAACTCGGTGCCGTCGCAGTCGCGGATGGCGTCCGCCCCCCAGCGCTTCAAAATCTCAATAGTCTCCGGCACAACGTCCAGATTGGTGGGGATCGTCACGCGCCCCGTTTTCAGAGTGTTTTCGCTCATCTCTCGTCCTCCGCAAAGTCAGTTTGAAAATTGCCGGTTCAGCCGCCCGGCTTTATCTGGGCCTTTTTCTTCATGCGGACCAGGCCCTCCGGCACAAGGCCGGTGTCGTAATCCAGCTGGGGTTTTTCATAGTCCGGCTCGCTGCGCTGGCGGGTGCAGCCGGTGTAGTCCCAGGTGGCCTTGGCCGCCTGGTCGTTCCAGGGCCGGCGCTCCCAGCAGTAGCCCCGCAGCGGGTCCCGCACGTCGTTCATGTGGGCCAGCAGGCGCTGCAGCAGCCCGGCGCGCACCTCGAAGAGCGCCGGGTCGTTCAGCCGGTTGGTCATTTCGTAGGGGTCCGTTTCCAGGTCATACAGTTCGTCCTCCGAGAGGAGGTTGAGCACCAGCTTGTAGCGCCCGTCATAGATGCAGCGCATGGGCTGGAAGCCGCCGAAGCCGTCGTGGTCGGTCTCGTAGCGGCCGAATTCGATGAACACGTCCCGCGAGGCGGGCCGCTCGCCCTCCATCAGGGGCAGCAGGCTCTCGCCCTGCAGCATCATGGGCTTGTTTTCAAAGCCGAAGAAGTCCCAGATGGTGGGGGCGATGTCGATGTGGGAGACCGGCGTGTCGATCTCGCCTTTGCCGAAGCCCCGCAGGATCATGGGCACATGGCAGATCTCCTCGTAGGCGGCGGGGCCCTTGGCGTACATGCTGTGGGATTCCAGCATGTCGCCGTGGTCGGTGGTGTAGAGCACCGCCGGCCGGTCGGCCTGCTCGTTGATGGCGGCCACCACCCGGCCGATCTCATAGTCCACAAAGCTGTTGCAGCCGAACAGCGCCCAGGCGTTCAGCCGCAGGGCCTCCCGGTCCTGGAAGCGCCGCGGCCCGGACCAGACCTGCTGGTGGGTGGGCTTGTCTTCCAGCGTGTCGTAGACGTTGGGGCGCTTGGGCATGTCGTAGTCCCGGTACATGGAGGCGTAGGGCTGGGGGCACAGGGAGGGGCCGTGGGGCTCGTCGAAGCTCACCACCAGGAAGTAGTCCTCGTCGGCGTGGCTGCGGATGAAGTCCACCGCCCGGGAGGCGCACCGGTGGGCAAAGGTGAACTCCTCCGGGATGTCCTCCTTTTCCATGGTGCTGGTCTGGCGGGACTTATAGCGCTCCTCGTCGGTGAGCTCCTCCAGATAGTTGCGCATGTCGTACCACACGTCGGGGTCCCAGCCTTCGGGGGCGGTGCCCAGGCCGAAGTAGTCGCCGCCGTCCAGGTGCCACTTGCCGATGTAGCCGGTGTAAACGCCCTTGTCGGCCAGGCGCTGGCCGATGGTGCGCACGTTCAGCCCCGGGGCCACGCAGTTGGTGTAGGAGCCGTTGATGCAGGGGTACTGGCCGGTGAAGATGGCGGAGCGGGCCGGCCCGCAGACCGGCTGCACCGTGTAGGCCTTGTTGAACTTGACGCCCTCGGCGGCCAGCGCGTCGATGTTGGGCGTTTTGATGCCCACGTCCTGGTAGCAGCTGACCATGTCCAGGCGCTGGGTGTCGGTCATGATCAGCACGAACTGCTTTTTGCTCATTCCTTGATGCCACCTCCGGTGACGCCGGCAATGATCTTTTCCGACAGGAACAGGTACAGGATGAAGGTGGGCACCACCACGATCATTACCGAGGCGAACAGCTCGGCCCATTTGCCGTTGGTGGACATGGCCTGGATGAGGCTGTAAAGGCCGTAGGCCAGGGGACGCACCTCGCTGCTGGTGGCAAAGATCATGGCCACAAAGAATTCGTTCCAGATGTTCACGAAGAGGAAAATGCCCACCGTGATGATGCCCGGCTGCGCCAGGGGCAGCATGATCCTGAAGAAGGTCTTGATGGGGGTGCAGCCATCCACCGCCGCCGCCTCCTCAAAGGTGTGGGAGAGGGTGGCGAAGAAGTTGAGCAAAAAGAAGGTGCAGAAGGGCACGTTCAGGCAGATGTACAGCACCAGCAGGGTCAGGTGCTTGTTGAGCAGGTCGTACTTCACCGCGATGGAATAAAGGGGCAGCACGACCATGATCTGCGGGATGCTCAAAAACAGCACCAGCAGGTTGGTGAGGACCTTGTTGTAGAAAAACTTGAAGCGGCTGAGGGCATAGGCGCAGGGGGCCGAGAGGAGCAGGGCGCCGCTCACACCGAAGCCTGCGTAGATCAGGCTGTTGAGGAAGTATTTGCCCATGTTGCCCTTGGTCCAGGAATAGATGTAGTTTTCAAAATGCAGGCCGCTCTGAAGCATCTGGTTGGAGAAGATCTCCTTGGTCGTGGAAAAGGACGCGGCAACGATCCAGCTCAGCAGCGCCACCTCAAAGAGCACCCACAAGACCAGAATAATGTAGCCGGGAAGCAATCGGGCTTCTTTTTTCACATTCAGCGGCTCGACATACTTCTCCGCTTTTCTTTTCTTGCTCACAGATAATCCCTCCTTAGAACGTGATCTCGTCGCCTTTGAAGATGCGGCTGATGATCGCAAAAGCCACGCCGGCGGCGAGCATCACCATGACGCAGATGGCCGCGCCCAGGCCGGCATTGGTCTCGGTGTAGGCGGAGGCCATGTCGCCGAAGGTGGTGCGGATCATGTAGTACATGGGGGTCATGATCTGGGCGGAAGCGTCGCGGTTGCTGGAGAACATCTGCGACCAGATGTAGAAGCCCAGGGTGCCGGTGGTCCACAGGGTCAGGGTGGTCTTGAACACGCCCTTGAACAGCGGCAGGGTGATGTGGAAGAAGGAATGGACGCCGGAGGAACCGTCGATCTTGGCGGCCTCGAAAATATCCTGGGGGATCTTTTCGATCTCGGCGATGTAGATCAGCATGTAGTAGCCCACCGCGCCGAAGCAATAGGCCACCATCATGGCCAGGAACAGATGGTCCGGCGAGGTCCACTGGAACTGGGCCATGGAGTCCCAGCCGATGGCCGCGAAGATGTTGCGGAACAGGCCCCAGTTGGCGTTGTAGGCATAGTGGATCCACATGTTGGCCAGGGCCACCGCCGAGATGATGTTGGGCAGGTAGATGGCCGCGCGCCAGAACGACTTGCCGCGCACGCCGGAGGTGAGGATCACCGCAAAGAGCATGGCGATGCACATGATAACGAGGCCGCCGAACACCCAGATCTTCGCAAAGGTGACCCAGGTCTGGCGGAACAGCGGTGTGCCGAGAAGCTGCGTATAGTTCGACACGCCGACGAACGACCACTCGGACATTTTGCTCACCACGTTATCAATGGTGAAAAAACTCATAAGGATGGTCCGGATCACGGGATACACAAAGACCAGCGCGATCGCGATCATGGCAGGGATCGTGAAGACCGCGATCATTATGTTTCTGCTTCTTGATTTCATGCTTGTCCCTCCGCAACAATGGAGCATTTTACGCAAAATGCGGCGGCAGAGTCTGCCGCCGCAAAATAGACCTTGATTATTTGCCGGTCACAGCCGATTTGCAGGCCGCGAGGAAAGAAGCTGCGTCGGTCTGACCGCCCAGCAGTTTCTGGACCTGCTCTTTGTAGATGGGGGTGAAGTCGGCGTTGTACTGGATGCCGAAGCCGTAAGGCACGTTGGTGGTGGTGGAGTTCAGCACGCCCTTGGCGCACTCCAGCATGGCGGGCCACTCGGTGTCGCTGGCAGAGGGGATGGAGTTGGTCTGCTCGCTCATCATCTGGTCGTACTTGCCGGTGGTGCAGAAGGAAGCGAAGTAGAAGGCCAGCTCGGGATCGGTGGCGTTCTTGGCCACCTGCATGGCCTGCATGCCGATGGTGTTCACGTCGATGCCGTACTCGGAGCCTTCAGGCGCGGGGAAGGCAAAGCAGCCCCAGTTGAACTCGTCGCCGGTGATCTCCTTGACCTCGTTCAGCATGTAGGAGCCCACCAGATACATGGTGGCGTTGCCCATGGCGACCTCATTCTGGCCGGCGGGGTACTTGTTGGAGGCGGAGTTCACGCTCATGTAGCCCTTGTCCCACAGCTCCTGCATGGCGTTGGCGGCCTCCACCACAGCGGGATCGTCCCACAGGGTGCCCTCAGGATCGGAGATCAGCTGGCCGATGAAGTCCAGGCCCTTCAGGCGGCCCAGATAGCTGGCGAAGGGAAGCACCACGTAGCCGTCGTCAACAGACAGCGGGGTGAAGCCGGCGTTCTTCAGGGTCTCGCAGACGTCCAGGAACTCGTCCCAGGTCTCGGGCTCTTTGGTGATGCCGGCGGCCTCGAACTGGTCCTTGTTGTAGAACATGCCGATGACGGTGGGGGTGTAGGGCACGGCCAGGATCTCATCGGTGCCGCCGGCGCTCTTCACCGCTTCCATCAGGGTGGGGTTGGCCACGTCGTTGTAGGTCTTGCCGTCCAGAACGGGGTTCTCGGCGGCCATCAGCTCGGTCAGGTCATAGCCGTAGCTGGCGTAGTTGGGCAGAACGGCGTCCACGGGAGAATCCCACAGGTCGTACTGACCGGCGTCCAGGCTGGCCTGGATGGTCTTGCGCACGTCGCGGCCCATCCAGTCAACGGTGATCTCCACGTCGGGATACAGGGTGGTGAATTCCTCGATGGCAGCCTTGATCACGTCGGCCTGCGCCTCGGTCTCGCTCCACATGGAAGCGTAGCGGATGGTGCCGGACAGGGTGCCGGCAGCCGGCTGGGAAGCGCCGGAAGCAGGGGTGGAAGTGCCCGCGCTCTGGCTGGTGCCTGTTCCTCCGCAGGCGACGAGCCCGATCGAAAGAGCAGCCGCCAAAATGAGAGACAATGCCTTTTTCATATTGGGAGTCCTCCTTTTTAATAAAACGTGCTGCCGAATTCTTGGCAGACTTTATATTTTTACTATATATAACTTGCGGTTCTTCGTCAATATACATTAGTCACAAAGTTCAGATAAATTAATTGTCAAAATCGCCCCTTGCAAAAAAACGCTGTAATATAGCTGTAAACAGCGGTTTCTCCGCCTTTGGCATTTTGAGGCAGAGCCGCTGCCGCCGCGGTTCCAGATCGAAAAAAAGATAACGCCCCGCGGAAGGCGCAGCAAGAAATATTAACCATCGCAAAAGCAGTACAATCCACCCGGCGGCCCGTTTTTATGGGTGGAAAGGGGTTTGACGGTGTTTTCGCAAGGTTTGCCGCCTTTTTTCGCCAAAACCGCCCGCGCAACAGCCGGGAGCCAACAAACAACAAATAATCAATGACAGCCCCCAAAAGCAAATGTTATAATGAAAAAAACGCCCGAAAAGCCAACGCTTTGGGCGTTCGTTTGCTTTTTGGCGGCAGCCGCCGGGCGGCTCAAAACAGGCATATTATAATAAAGGAGTTGTTATCCCATGGCATACAACATCATTTTTTATTTCACCGATCAGCAGCGCTGGGATACCTGCGGCTGCTTCGGCCAGCCGCTGGACATCACTCCGAATCTGGACCGGCTGGCCCGGGAGGGCGTGAAGTTCGACAACGCCTTCTCGCCCCAGCCGGTGTGCGGCCCCTGCCGCGCGCTGTTCCAGACCGGCCGTTACGCCACCGACACCGGCTGCTTCCGCAACAACATCATGCTGCCCACCAACGTCAAAACGCTGGCGAACTATCTGGAGGAGGCCGGCTACGAGACGGCGTATGTGGGCAAGTGGCACCTGGCCAGCGACGGCGACATGGACGGCCACAACACCGTGGACCACACCGTGACCGCCGTGCCCCGGGAGCTGCGGGGCGGCTACACCGGCTACTGGCGGGTCGCGGACGTGCTGGAGTTCACCTCCCACGGCTACGACGGCTATGTCTTTGACGAAAACGACCGGCGCATCGATTTCAAGGGCTACCGGGCGGACCGCATCAACGACATGGCCCTGGAATTCCTGGATGTGCACGACGAGACAAAGCCCTTCTTCATGACCATTTCCCAGATCGAGCCTCACCACCAGAACGACCGGGGCCACTACGAGGGGCCGGTGGGCTCCAAAGAGCGCTTCAAGAACTTCGTTCTGCCCCACGACCTGGAGGTGCTGGGGGGCAACGCCGCCGAGGAATACCCCGACTACCTGGGCCAGTGCGCCAGCCTGGACGAGAACCTGGGCCGCCTGGTGGAGCGGCTGAAGGCCAAGGGCCTTTACGACAACACCGTCATCCTCTACGCCTCCGACCACGGCTCTCACTTCAAGACCCGCAACAGGGACGCGCACCTGAACGGCGGCGACGACTACAAGCGCACCTGCCACGACAGCGCCCTGCACGTTCCCCTGGTGATCGCGGGCGGCCCCTTCCGGGGCGGCGTTGCGGTGGAGGAGCTGGTGAGCACCGAGAGCCTGCCCAAGACCATCCTGGCCCTGGCGGGGGTGGACGTGGGGGACGCCATGATCGGCGAGGACCTGCTGGACGTGGTGCAGAAAAAGGAGCCCGGCCGGCCCGACCGGGTGTTCGCCCAGATCTCCGAGAGCCGGGTGGGGCGCTGCGTGCGCACGCCGGACTATCTCTATTCCGTCTACGCCCCCGGCAAGGACGGCGGCAAAACCGCCGCGTCGGACGTCTACGCCGACGACTTCCTCTATGACCTGAAGGCCGACCCCTGGCAGCTGCACAATGTGGTGGACGACCCCGCCTATGCCGACGCGAAGCGGCAGCTGCGCGGCTGGCTGCTGGACTGGATCGAAAAAGCGGAAGGGTACCGCCCCGCCATTCTGGACGAAGAATGAGCCGCGGCGGGCCGGCCGCCTATAAACACTAAGGAAGTGAACCGAATGCCCCCTGTCAACGTTCTCATCAAGCCCGCCTCCTCCGCCTGCAACATGACCTGCGCCTACTGCTTTTACCGGGACGTGGCCAGCCACCGGCATGAAGGCTTTCAGGGGATGCTCTCGCCGCGGCTCATGGAAGAGGTGGTCGCCGGCGCGATGGAGTTTGCCGAGCACAGCTGCTCCTTCCTCTTTCAGGGCGGCGAGCCCACCCTGGCCGGGCTGGATTTTTACCGGCAGGTGGTGGAGCTGGTCAAAAAGCACGAAAAGCCGGGAGTGAAGGTCAGCTACGCCATCCAGACCAACGCCTTCCGGCTGGACGAGGAATGGTGCGCCTTTTTCAAGGAGCACGATTTTCTGGTGGGCGTCTCGCTGGACGGGCCGGCGGAGCTGCACAACCTCAACCGCACCGACCCGGCGCAGAACGGCACCTTCAACGACGTCATGCGCTCGGTGGCTCTGCTGAAAAAGCACGGGGTGACCTTCAACATCCTGTGCGTGCTGACGGGCAAAAACGCCCGCAGCATCGAGCGCATCTACCGATTTTTCCGCAAGCAGGGGCTGGACCACATCCAGTTCATCCCCTGCCTGGAGCCGCTGGGCCAGGAGCGCGGGCGGGAGCGGTACCATCTTTCCGTGGAGGAATACGGCGAGTTCCTCATCCGCGTGTTCGACCTGTGGTTCCAGGACCTGCTCAGCGGGCAGTATGTGAGCATCCGCCACATCGACAACTGGCTGCAGATCCTGCTGGGGGGCCAGCCCGAGGCCTGCGGCATGGTGGGCAGGTGCTCCATCCAGTTCGTGGTGGAAGGGGACGGCGGCGTGTACCCCTGCGACTTTTACGTGTTGGACGAGCTGCGGCTGGGCACGGTGGGGGAAAACACCTTCGCCGAGATGGCCCAAAGCGCCGCCGCACGGCAGTTTTTGCAGTGTTCGGCGCCGGTGCCGCCGGAGTGCGCCCGCTGCCGCTGGTACGTACTGTGCCGCAACGGCTGCCGCCGGGACCGGCTGACCGGCGCGGACGGCCTGCCGGGGCGCTCCTGTTACTGCGACGCTTTGCAGCGGTTCTTCCGCGAGCGGGCCGGCCGCCTGCAGCAGGCCGCCGCCATTCTGGCGCGCTGGCGCTGAGCCGCTTTTTCCAAAACGAAACCGTCCCCCCGCCGGGCATCCGGCAGGGGGGACGGTTTTTTCTGTGTGGTTCACTGGGAGACCGGGGAGCCTTTTTCCTCCGCGTCCTCCCGGGCGGGCTCTTCCTGCCCGCCGCCGATGAGCTTGTTCTGGGCCATGACCCGGTATTTCGCCGGGCTCATCCCCTCCGCTTTGCTGAAGCGCTGGGAGAAGTAGCCCAGCGACGAGAAGCCGGTGATCGAGGCGATCTGCTTGATGGCGAAATCCGTTGTGCGCAACAGATACTTGCTCTCCTCCAGCCGCAGCGTCTGGACGTACTGGATGGGGGACATCCCGTAGCTCTGGCTGAAAATGTGGGCCAGATAATACTTGTTGACCTGGATCTTCTGGGCCAGCTGGTCCAGCGCGATGTCCTCACGGAAATGGGCGTCGATGTATTCCTTCGCCGCGGCGGCCTTGTTCTGGTGGGTCAGGTCGGCCTCCTGCACGCGGGAGGTGATGTTGGTCTGCCGCATCAGGCAGATGAGCAGGATGTCCAAAAGATGGCCGCACACTTCCTCGTAGTCGTTCTTCTTGTTCTTGGCCTCCTGCAGCATGGCCAGCAGATACCGCTGGATCTCCTCGGCGGCTTCGTTGAAGTGGATGATGCTGAAATCCTGCTTCGGGTCCAGTTCGGCGCTCATCTTTATCCCGCGGATGCCGAGCACGATGTATTCCAGCGGGTCGTCCACCATGCTGGTCTCCGTGTGTTCGATGTTCGGGTTCAGGATCACCATGTCCCCCACGGACACCTTATAATAGGAATCCCGTATCTGGAATTTGCCCGCACCGCCGATGACATAAAACACTTCGGTGAAATTGTGCGTGTGGGGGAAGCTGTACCAGTCGCCATTATATTTTGCGGAACTGATGTATAAAAGTTTGGCTCCCGAATTATGCAGCTGAAATTCCCGTTCTGTAAAATCGTAGCGATCTGTGCTCATAACGCACCCCGATTTCCGACATCTTGCTTTAATTTCGCAGGTTTTGTGAAATGGTTTGTAATAAGTATACATATTTTCGCAGGAAAAAGCAACTGCGGAGCACCCGCAAAATAAATAAAATGTCCGCCGGGAGGGGGCGGGGGGCGAGGCGCATCCCTCCTCTGCCGGCGCATCTGCAAGGCATTGAGCCGCCGGGGCATCCCGAAACCATCTGAAAGGCGGCGCGGATCGTTTCATTTGAGCACAAAAAAGCAGCACCAGCCCGCTGCTGCGGCGGCTGGTGCTGCTTTGCTTTATATAGTGCGTCCGCTCAGTTGTCCCCTCGGTGATAGCGGATCTTCATGTTCTCGGAGGCGTTCTTGAGAATTTGGGCAAGGGCCTTGTCCGACTCCTCCTTCACCATGCCGGCGATTTTGCGGTTGGCCTCTTTCAGAATTTCCACCGGCTCGCCCTGCCGCACCTTCTCGTCGTACTCGTAGAGCAGCTGCTGGCCGCGGTTCATCACGGCGTTCACATACCGCTCGTCAAACAGCAGCGCCTTTCCGAAATGGGCGTCGGTCAGCGCGGCGATGAGCCGGCTGTGCCAGTACATGCTGTCGGTGGAGACCGTTTCGGTGGTGCCGCTGAGGTATCCCGGGAACTCGGTCACATTGGCGTACACCGGGAAGCAGGCCGTGAAGCCGCTGCCGCCCATGGACAGCCACTCCACGCCCTGAACGGCCTCCGGCAGATACCCGCGGATCTGCATGATGCCGCAGACGTCGCTGTTGGGCACGCCGATGGTGCGGTACTTGCCCTTGCAGGCGGCGGTCTTGTCGTAAGGGTCGTAGGGCGTTCCCTGGTAATAGGAGCCCAGCAGATACCGCACGTCCTCCACCGTCACCTTGCGCTCCGGCACAAAGGACCAGGGGATGTCGTTGCTCTCAGGGGTGAAGTCGGCGCTGTCCCCGTCCCACTTATAGGTGCGGGGCAGGAAATACCGGGCCATGAACCAGGCGCGGGGGGTGTTGTAAATGTGGTCCGCGTCGGAGTGGGAGCCGAAGGCCAGCCGCGGATTGAACTCCGCGCCGGTGTCCAGCGCCAGGCGGTACTTCTCCACGAACTCCCGCAGGTCTTTGGAGCAGAGATTCTCTTTCTGCTCGCCATAAGCGTCCGCAAAGTCGAAATGGTCCAGGCCGAACTGGTTTGGCATCACCACCACCCGGTCGTCCGGCACCCGCCGGGCGATCCAGTGATGGCCGCCGATGGTCTCCAGCCACCAGATCTCATCGGCGTCCGCAAAGGCCATGCCGTTGGGCTCATAGGTGCCGTACTCTTCCAGCAGCGCGCCGGTGCGCAGCACGCCCTCCCGGGCGGAGCGGATGTAGGGCAGCACCAGGGTCACCAGGTCCTCCTCGCCGATGCCGCCGGGCACTTCTTTCGTGCCGCGGCCCTTCTTTCCCTGATAGCGGACATAGGGGTCCGCGCCCACCACCCGGGCGTTGCTGGTGATGGTCTCGGTGGCGGTCATGGCCACGTTGGCCTCGTTGATGCCGCAGGCGGGCCACACGCCGTTGGCCTTGGACACGTTGGGGCAGTCGGTATAGCGCAGGGCTTTCTCCGGCAGCGCGACCGTCAGGTGAGAGATGACCGTTTTATAGGTGGAAGCTCCCTCCCGGGCGGGGTGGGCCAAAAGGCGCTTGGCTTCAAAGGCGCCGTCGTCGTTGCGGGCAATGATGGTGGAGCCGTCATGGGTGGCTTCCTTGCCCACCAGAATCGTTGTACAGGGCATATGCGTCTCCTTTTCTTATGTGCATCTGTTCGGAATCGTTTTTCCGCTCCGCGGCAGAGCTTCGCAGCCGGGACTCGACGAAAAAACAGTTTTTCCCCTCTGATTCGACGCATTTATCATAGCACGGATGCCGTGCCGTTTCCAGCCCCGGGACGCCGGCGTTTTTGCATAAAGAAACCCCGGGAGACTTATCTCCCGGGGTTTGGCGGAGATGGAGAGATTCGAACTCTCGCGCGTTGTTTAGACGCCTACCGCATTTCGAGTCCTGCGCCAAAAAGGCTCTTGTGGAACAGGGCGGGTCAGAGCTGGTCAGTCTGTCCCCGGATTTTTGGCGGTTTCAAGCCGTTTTCGCGGGGCCAAAGCCCGAAAAATGGCCTTGGTACGAATCAAACCGGCATCCCCCCGTTTTGGCCCCGTTTGGCAAGATTTTTTGGAAAAATGCAAGATTTCATGCAAGATAATTGAGGGCCGTTTTGCCGGATAAACACTGGATTTTCGCCCCGCCGCCGGAAAACGGATCTCAGCAAATGCAAGATTTCGGGCCGATTTTGTGTAGTATCTTTCCAAGTTTCAACAATTTGTATAGTTTTGGTGGAAAACAGGGTGGTTCTCCGGGTCCAAATTCAAAACAAAGGAGGACCCCAAAATGAAGAAAAGCAATCTCTTTCAAGACACTCTGGAGCAGGAGATCCAGGACCTGCTGGCGCCCTATCCCGACCCCATGGGCCGCACCGACTTCCGCAAAGCCTGCCGCATCGGCACCCGCACCTCGATCTACCTGCTGCAGAGCGGCCTGGTGCCCTGCGAGAACACCGGCAAGCAGACCCGCTGCTATAAAATTGCCAAGGCGGACGTGGCCGCCTACCTGCGCCGCCGCCTGGCCGAGCCGGCGTACTACACCCCGCCCAGCGGCTGGTACAAGAACTACCCGAACCACAAGCCCCCGGCCTTCAGCCTGAACGGCGCGCTCCTGCTCACCGACGCCGTCCGCCAGCGGATTCGCCGCTGGTACGAGAACCTGCTGGCCCACCAGCCCGACGTGCTGGACGCCCGCCAGATCGCTCAGGTCACCGGCTACGCCTCCCGCACCGTCAGCCGCTGGTGTACCGAGGGGAGGTTAAAGTCCTTCCCGTATCAACACACCTATAAGGTGCCCAAAGAATGGCTGCTGGAGTTCCTCACCTCCGAGGACTACAACAGCATCACGAGAAAGAGCAAGGAGCACTACGCCATGATCGCTGCTGTGGCGCCGAAGCCCAGGAGGCCCAGGAAGAAACCGTGATTCGTACCTTGGGGAGCTGCCTCTTCTCCATCTGATTCTGTGTATCGCCTGCCGGCGGACTTCACGTCGGTTTTGGAACAAAATGCTGTGTGCCCCCTTTATCTTATAGCTTCTGATAAACCGGAAAGTATGGTGTTTCGTATGGGTCTCTTTGATTTTCTTAAAAATCATACAACCCCCGAGGGAAATGTTTCCGACAGTCTGGACACCTTCCCAGAACAAGGAAAAAGAGCCGAAACCTCTTTGGGACAAACGACGTCAGACGCTGTTTGCTCTTCCTCCGATGCGGAATCTGTCCCACCAAACACTGTCACGGCGCAGGAGTCTAATCAAGAGAATAACGTGATCGACAAAGAGCTTGCCGCCTTTTTGCAGAAAATCGACAAGGTATATGACAGCGGAAACACCCTGCTGGTGAGAGAAGATCCGGCATGGTACGCGCGGCAGTTTGCCGGACGGATCGGGCATGTGCATTTGAAAGACATGAAACCGGCCGGACCGGGAGACCGCGGCGCGGATGTTGATTTGTACGGCAACAGAATGGCGTGTGCGCCCATCGGAACGGGAACCGTTGACTTCGATGCCGTATTGACGGCCCTCGAAGACGGTGGGTATCACGGGCTTCTTACCGTGGAATTTATCGTGGGGCCCGACAAAGACTATCCGAAGAGCCTGCGGGGCAGCCGGCTGTATGCGGAACAGCTGCTGGCGAAAACAAGGGATACGGCAAGCCGCCACGGCGGGTAAGGCGCACAGGCCGGAGCCGCAGGCCTACGGCTCCGTTTGTGTTTTGCTGCCGTTCAACAGCATCCGTGTGTCCGGCCGTTCCCCTTCGGCCGGTGTTCCATGGTGATTTGTTCCAAAAATCCTTTTGAAAATGCGTGGATTCTGCCGTTTTTGTTTGGATGACCTTGACAGCCCTGCTTTCTTCCTGTATAACAAAACCATACCAAAAACGTTTTCGGTTCGGGCGCAGCCTCCGAAAGAGAGGTGTAAGGGATGTCAGTGACCATTCAGGATGTGGCAAAAGCTGCCGGTGTGACGGTGGGCACTGTCTCCCGCGCGCTGAACAACTACGCCGATGTGAACGAGAACACCCGCCAGCGGATCATCCGCACGGCGCGGGAGATGGGATACCACCCGAACCTGATCGCCCGCAGCCTCTCCAGCAAACACGCCCGCCGCATCGCGCTGATCGTCTCCGGCTTTCTGGAAGATAAGATGTTCAACCACTTCGAGACCATGCTGATGAAGGGCTGTTACCAATTCGCCCAGGAATGGGGCGTGGAGCTCTCGATGCACATGATCAACTCCGAGATCCAGCGCCAGAAAAGCTATGAGCAACTGTGCCACGAGCACAACCTCAGCGGGGCGGTGCTGCTGGGCCTCAAGACCACCGACCCCTACTGCGACGGTTTTCCCGCGGGCAGCCCGCCCTGTGTCACCGTCGACACCCAGGTGAAGGGCCCGAATGTGAGCAACGTCACGCTGGACCACATCGCCGCCTTCGACGAGCTCACCCAGTACCTCATCGACCAGGGCCACCGGCGCATCGTGCTGGTACACGGGCGCAAGGAGGCCATGGTGAGCATGGAGCGTCTGGCCGGCGCCCACCAGGCGATGGAGCGCAACGGCCTGCCCCTCACCCACGACCAGATCATCTACACCAATTTTCTGCGGGAAGAGGCCTGTGACGGGGTGCGCCACTACCTCCAGACCCACGACCCCCGCAGTGTCACCGCCTTTTTGTGCATGAGCGACATGCTTGCCATCGGCGCCATCGAGGCGATCAAGAGCCTCGGCTACAAGGTGCCCCGGGATTATTCCGTGGTGGGTTACGACGGCCTGGACGTGACCGAGTTCACCGACCCGCGCATCACCACCATCGACCAGAACATCCGCCTGAAGGGCTACGAGGCGGCCCACCTGCTGCTGGACATGCTGGACGGCAAGCGCCCCACCCAGCGGCTGGTGCTGCCCCACACCCTCTCCATCAAGGACAGCGTGGCCCCGCCCGCCTGGTGAGCGGCGGGCCGGCGGCCCTCAACTGAAAAAGGAATGTCCGCCAGGCCGGCGCGCGGTGGAGGACTTTCTTTTTTCGCTGGTTCCGAAAACGTTTTTGAAACGGACACTCTTCGATCGACAGCTTACCCGATCAAAGAGGCCGGCATCCGGACCGCAGGCTCCTTCGCGGGCAGATTTTTTGTGCGGCTTTCAAAAACGTTTTTGAAGCTTTGAGTGGCCCAGATCTCTCCGCCCGCGGTCCCGGCTGGGCCGGCAAAACGCAATTTTATGCCAGTGAAAAACGGCGACCGCCGTTTTGATAGACACAGACAACAAAAGGAGGATAACATGAAAAAGAAACGCTTCTTCGCCGGGATCCTGGCCGGCGCCGTTCTTGCAGCGGGCCTTGCCGGCTGCGGTTCCGCCCCTTCCGATTCGTCCGCTCCGGCTGCGTCCGGTTCGGCGGCCGCCTCCGGCTCTTCCGGCGTTGTGGAGGTGACCATTCCCTCCTACAAGACCGGCGAAAACGTGGGCGCTGTGTTCTTCGAGCCCCAGGTGGAGCGCTTCAACCAGGCGTATGAGGGTCAGTACCACATCATCCTGGAGAGCGTGCCCCAGGATACCTTCCTGGACCAGATGAAGATGCTGGCTCAGCAGGGCGAGCTGCCGGTGCTGGTGCAGTCCGGCGATGTGGACTGGCTCACCAACGTGGTGTATCCCAACGGCCTGGCCTACGACCTGAGCGGCTGGCTGGAGGAGAACCCCGAGCTGAAGGCCCGCCTGCTGCCCGACGGCCTTGCCTTCTGCACCGATGACAGCGGCGCCGTTTACAGCATGCCGCTGGCCACCGTGCGGCCCACCGGCTTTTTCTGGAACTCGGCCCTGTGGGACACCCAGGAGGACCTGAGCGCCATGACCATGGAGCAGTTCATCGCCGCTCTGGGCGACCAGAAGATCGCCTTTTCCACCGCGGAGAACGGCTGGGTGGCCGCTCTGTTCCTCACCGCGGCCATCGCCGATGAGGAAGGCGGCATCCAGTGGCTGCGGGGCGGTGTGGAAAACCGCATCACCGATTTCAGCGAGCCTGCCTTTGTGAACGCCGTTGCCACGCTGCAGCAGATGCTGCAGAACAACGCGGCCTCCAACTCCATCGGCGCCGCCTATGCGGACGCGGCCAACGCCTTCATGAGCAACCAGGCCGCCGTGATCGCCAACGGTCCCTGGATGTCCGCCGACTTTGCCGAGACCAACTCCGCCAACTGGAGCAACGGCTTTAACGGCGCCGACGTGCGCGCCGCCCTCTTCCCGGGGCAGGTGGGCATCGCGAACACCGCCACCTACGGCGAATGGTTCATCAGCGCCAATGCCGCGCCGGAGGAGATCGAGCTGGCTCTGGCCTTCCTGGAGTTCATCAACAGCCCCGAGGAGCTGGAAGCCTATCTGCTGGCGGAGGGCGGCGACGCTCCCGGCCTGACCTACTCCGACGGATTCAAGGCGGAGCAGGGCAAGACCCAGGTGCTGGCGGACCTGGCGGCCGACACCACTGCCGACACCGTGTTCGTGCCCTGCATTCTGGACGTGATCCCCTCTTCCGTGGCCAACTCCGACTTCGGCATGCTGCTGCCCAGTCTGGCGGACGGCAGCTTCACCCCGGAGGACTTTGCCCAGCGCATGACCCAGGCGGCCACCGAGGCCACCGCTGAATAACCGCGCGGGCCCACGATTCAACGTCTTTTTGCGCGGCGCGCCGCATGCCGGCCTTTGCCGGGCGGCGCGCCGCCGCTGCTTTTGTGAAAGACCTGCTAATAAAAGTCAAGTAGAAATTTCAGATTTTTAGAGAAGCAAAAAAGGCAACACAAAATCAAGCCGCTGAGCATCTCAAAATCGAAACGGCGGCTAACCAGA
>NZ_DBGFPE010000033.1:0-2096 GCF_048526665.1 Candidatus Allofournierella excrementavium | reverse complement strand
TATATCGCATCCGGTGTTGTTTGTCAACACTTTTTTGCGATTTTTTGAGGCGGCCTTTCCGGTGACCGGCGGGTGCCGGCTCCCTTCCGGGGGGCGCAAGACAGTATTATACGAGCCTGCGGGTCAAAAGTCAACCCCCTTTTTCCAATTTTTTTAATTTTTCCCTCGGCCCACCAAAATCATGGCCCGAAACGCCCTTCCCTATACATTATATAAGAGAAAAAGCCGCCCCGGTTTTGGCCGGGGCGGCAGATGTGTCGGGATTCAGGCCAGTTCGAAATTCTTTTTGGCGCACCAGTCGGCCACCTGTTTGGCCACCGGCTCGATGGCGCCCTGCTCGAAGGGCACCGCGAAGCCCGCCGCGCTCACAAGGCCGGCGTAGGTGTCGGAGCCGGCCTTCTTCACCAGCGCCAGATACCGCTGCCATGCATCGTCCCGGTCGTTGAGGGAGGCGGCGAAGAACTGCAGCGCCGCCATCTGGGCCAGGCAGTAGTCGATGTAGTAGAAGGGGGCCTCGTAGATGTGCAGCTGCCGCTGCCAGCCCGCGCCCCGGCTGTAAAAAGGCAGGGACTCGAAGTCGTTCCAGGGGCGGTACTTGCGCTCCAGCTCCAGCCAGACGCGGTTGCGCTCGTCCGGGGTGAGGTGGGGCTGGGCGTAGACGATGTGCTGGAATTCGTCCACCATGCAGCCGTAGGGCAGGAAGGTCAGCGCGTCCTCGGCGTGGGCCAGGGCGTACTTTGCGGTGGTGCGCTCGTTGCCGCCGAAGAACAGGTGGTGCCAGGGGGCGGTGAGGAACTCCATGGACATGCTGTGGATCTCGCAGCTCTCCATGCCGGGGTTGGCCAGCTCCTGGCACATGCCCTGGCCCGCGGCCACCCAGGCCTGGAAGGCGTGGCCCGCCTCGTGGGTGAGCACGTCCACGTCGCCGGAGGTGCCGTTGAAGTTGGAGAACACGAAGGGCGCGCCGTAGGCGGGGATGGTCTCGCAGTAGCCGCCGGTGGCCTTGCCGGGGCGGCTGACCAGATCGAACAGCTCGCTCTCGTTCATGAAGCGGATGAAGCGGGCGGTCTCGGGGCTGAGCTCGGTGTACATCTGCACCGCCTTGGCCAGCAGCTCGTCGGCGGTGCCCACGGGGGTGGGGTTGCCGTCGGCAAAGGAGACGGTGGTGTCGTAGAATTTGGCGTCGGCCATGCCGGTGCGGGCGAACTGGGCCTTCATGGACTCATGGGCCAGCGGGGTGACGTACTTCGCCACCTGCTCCCGGAAGCTGGCCACCTCTTTGGGGCCGTAGCCCAGGCGGCCCATCCGTTTGTAGGAGAGGTCCACGTAGCTGTCGTAGCCCAGTTTGCGGGCCTGGGCGTTGCGGTTTTCGATCATCTTGGTATAGATGTCGTCCAGCTCTTCCCGGTTGCGGTCGTAGAAGCCGCCCTCAGCCTCAAAGGCGGCCTTGCGCACCGCCCGGTCCAGGCTCTGCTTGTAGGGGTCGAGACCCGGCAGGGTGAGGGTCTTGCCGTCGAAGGCCACCTGGGCGCCCGCCTTGATCTTCTGGTAGCGGCTGGCCAGGGCGTTCTCCTGCTGCATCAGCTCCAGCACCTCGTCGGAGGCGGCGCTCACCGCCAGCTCCATCTTGTCCAGCAGGATGGGGGCGTAGGCCTCGGCCAGCGCCGCCTTGTGAGGGCTGGTCAGCACCGCGCGGTAAAACTCCAGCTGGGCGTTGCCCACTTCGGGGGCCGCCTGATCGAAGAAGTCGTTCTCCGCGTCGTAGAATTCGTCCCGGGTGTCCAGCGTGTGTCGGATCTGCGCCAGGCGGTAGGCGGTGGCGAAGCCGTCGTCCAGCTGGTTGTGCAGGCGGAACAGGTCCACCAGCTCCTTGCCGGAGGCCGCCGCCCGGGCCCGCCGGGCCATGTCGCGGTAGCGCTCCACCGTCTGGGCCACATTGGGCCGGGTGTAGGGCATTTCGGAAAATTTCAAGGGAGTTCCCTCCTATTACAATAAATTTGGACAGGAAAGCCGGGCAGCCAGTCCGGCTTTCTCTCCATCTCGTGCCTAAGCTACAATAAGGGGAGCAACTGGCTGACCAATCCCTCCTTGGGCTT
>NZ_DBGFPE010000032.1:0-30735 GCF_048526665.1 Candidatus Allofournierella excrementavium | reverse complement strand
TGCTCGGCGATGTACTTGCGCAGGCGCTCCATGGTGAACTTGTGGGTCTTGGGCTGGCGCACGTCGAAGGTGATCTGGTGCTCAAAGTCCTTCCAGTCGTTGGTCACCGCGTTGTACATGTGCACGGGGTCCCAGATGAGGTAGGCCAGAAAGCTCACGGTGTACTCGTGGTACGCCTCGGGTGCGGGGATGACCACGCAGCCATCTGTCTCGTCGTAGCTCCAGGCGTCGGCGGCCAGCGGCTGGCCGGTGGTGCGGTCCATGACCTCCCACCAGCGCTTGATGTCGTCCCGGGTGTTGACCTGCATCAGCTCCTCCGAGATGCCCTGCATCAGGGGGATGCGCAGCTCCCCGCCGTCGGAGGTGTAGAAGCCGGTCATGATGTAGCACTGCTGCACCTCGTCCGGGTTCGCCTTGGCCCAGGCGTTGTCCTTCCGGGTGGTGTAGTAGGTGGAGTAAATTTTCGCGCCCACCTTGGTCAGTTCCTCGGGGAACTCGGTGCCGTCGCAGTCGCGGATGGCGTCTGCCCCCCAGCGCTTCAAGATCTCAATAGTCTGGGGCACAACGTCCAGATTGGTGGGGATCGTCACGCGCCCCGTTCGCTTCGGATCGTTCATTTCTTACCTCGATTTCTCTTGTCCTGATGTTGGTTCGGCACCCGCATACCCATGCTGGTTCATTTTCAGTATATCGTATTCCGCACCCGGAACAATCTCATTGTTGCTCATTTTTTATAAATATTGTTTATTTCATGGCTTTGCAAATCGACAAGGGCTACTCACAAATACACAAAAAACATTTCTTCAATTCCCGGAAATTTTGGGGGTATTGTAAAAAACCGGGGACTGTACTATAATTATGAAAAAGGCAATTGGATATTTATTCCAAATTGGCGCCCATATCTTGCAGTTTGCACAGGAGTCACACCATGAGCAACAAGAGATACGACCTTTCCCCGAAAGACGTCGCTGCCGCCCAGTGTTCGGCCGGTCAGGCGAACGATTATTCCTCGGCGCGGCTGCTCTATGCCACCGCGGCGACCTATGGCCCCGACTGGCACAGCCTGCCCCACACCCACGACTGCATCGAACTGTTTTATGTGGTGAGCGGCGTGGGTCAGTTCCGTATGGGACACGATCTGCTGGCCGTGGCGAAGGGCGATCTGGTGATCATTAATCCCCAGGTGGAGCACACCGAACTGAGCCTCTATTCCCACCCGCTGGAGTATATCGTGCTGGGTGTGGAAGGGCTGCAATTCACCACCGGCACCAACGGACAGTACGGCGTTTACAATTTCCACGGCGGGCAGGAGGCGGTGCTGCACATCCTGCAGTCCATCCTGCAGGAACTGGAACAGCGCACCACGGGCTATGTGCAGATGTGCCAGCTGCTGCTGGAAATGCTGCTTTTGCTGCTGGGGCGCTACACCGACTTTGCATCCAGCGCCGAGCCCACCCGCCGCGCCAGCAAGGAATGCGCCATCGTGAAGCGCTACATCGACGCCAACTTCAAGGAGAACATCAGCCTGGACCAGCTGGCGGAACTGGCTCACGTGAGCAAATACTATCTTGTTCATTCCTTCAGCCGCGAGTACCAGATCTCCCCCATCAACTACCTGATCCAGCGCCGGGTGAAGGAGAGCTGCTATCTGCTCAGCGACACCGACCACTCCCTGTCGCAGATCTCCCACACCATGGGTTTCTCTTCCCCCAGTTATTTCTCCCAGAGTTTCCGCAAACTGATGGGCATGAGCCCCATGGAATACCGCAAGCAGAGCCGCGGCACGCCACGACGGTAGTTTGCACCATGTGTCCCGGCCTTTGTGAACGATCGTGCAAATAAAGTACGAAAGGCGGTATTTCCTACGCACCGTTCTTCCACTAAAATGAAGATGATTTGAAATGGTGCCGCCGGACACGATTTCCGGCCAAAACATTGGGAGGTATAACAATGTCCAGTCTTGCTGAACAGTCCCTGCAGGAAGTTTTTGCCGCCTACGACCTGGGCGGTGAGGTGGCCGGCGCGCTGCGCTACGGCAAGGGCCACATCAACGACACTTTCTGCGCCTATGTGCAGACGCCGGAGGGCGAATGCCGCCGGTTCATTCTGCAGCGCATGAGCGCCGCGGCCTTCAAGCATCCCGACCAGCTGATGGCCAACATCGTGGGCGTGACCGAGCACCTGCGCAAGAAGATCGTTGCCGCCGGCGGCGACCCCGACCGGGAGACCCTGACGGTGCATCCCACCCGCACGGGTGAGAGTTTCTTCACCGATTCCCAGGGCGGCGCGTGGCGCGTGTATCCCTTTGTGGAGAACACTCTGTGCCTGCAGTCTGCCGAGACGCCGGAGCTGTTCTACGCTTCCGCCCAGGCCTTTGGCAAATTCCAGGCGATGCTGAGCGACTATCCCGCCGACACCCTGTTCGAGACCATCGAGAAGTTCCACGACACCGAGAACCGTTATCGGAACTTTGAAAAGGCGCTGGCTGCCGACGCGCTGGGCCGCGTTGCCACCGCCCAGCCTGAGATCCAGTTCGTGCTGGCCCACAAGGCGGATTGCAGCGTGGCGCTGGAGGCCCTGCGCCAGGGCAAGCTGCCCCTGCGGGTCACCCACAACGACACCAAGCTGAACAACGTGCTGATGGACAAGGACAGCCTGCAGGGCATCTGCATCATCGACCTGGACACCGTGATGCCCGGTCTTTCCATCAACGACTTCGGCGATTCCATCCGTTTCGGCGCCAACCACAGCGCCGAGGACGAGCGGGACCTCTCCAAGGTGAACTTCGACATCGAGCTCTACGACGTGTACACCAAAGGTTTTTTGGAGGGCGCCGCCGGTGCGCTGACCGAGGCCGAGCTGGAGTACATGCCCTGGGGCGCCAAGCTGATGACCCTGGAGTGCGGCATCCGCTTTTTGACCGACTACCTGGAGGGCGACCACTACTTCCACACCCAGCGGGAGGGCCAGAACCTGGACCGCTGCCGTACCCAGTTCAAGCTGGTGCGGGATATGGAGGCCCAGTGGGACGCCATGCAGGACGTGGTGAAAAAGTACGCCCGCTAAGCCCACCCCCTCTTCCCTGCTTTTGCGCCCCGGCCGAACGGCCGGGGCGTTTTTGTTTGTTCAAACGAAAGAAAAAGCGCCTTTTCGCCGCGGTGCGGTGAAAAGGCGCTTTTGTTTGGTTCAATGGCAGCTGTTTGTCAGCTGAAGATGTTGATGAGGATGCCCGCCGCAACGGCGCTGCCGATCACGCCGGCCACGTTGGGGCCCATGGCGTGCATCAGCAGGAAGTTGGTGGGGTTCTCCGCCTGACCCACTTTCTGGGACACGCGAGCCGCCATGGGAACGGCGGACACACCGGCGGAACCGATCAGGGGGTTCACCTGACCATGGGTGGCCCAGCACATCAGCTTGCCGAACAGAACGCCGCCGGCAGTGCCGAAGGAGAAGGCCAGCAGGCCCAGGATGATGATGAGCACGGTGCGGGCGTTCAGGAAGGTGTTGGCACTGGTGGTGCAGCCGACGGACAGACCCAGGAAAATGGTAATGATGTTCATCAGCTCATTGCCCGCGGTGCGGTTGATGCGGTCCACCACGCCGGACTCTTTCATCAGGTTGCCCAGCATCAGCATGCCGATCAGCACGGCCGAATCGGGCAGGATGAGGCTGATGATGATGGTGCACATGATGGGGAAGATGATCTTCTCGGTCTTGGAGACGGTGCGCAGCTGCTTCATCACGATGCTGCGCTCCTTCTTTGTGGTGAGCGCCTTCATGATGGGCGGCTGGATGACCGGCACCAGCGCCATGTAGCTGTAGGCCGCCACTGCGATGGAGCCCAGCAGACCTGCCGCCAAAATGCTTGTCACATAAATCGCCGTGGGGCCGTCGGCGCCGCCGATGATGGCGATGGCCGCCGCCTCCGGGCCGGTGAAGGGCTCGATGGGGGCAAAGCCCAGCAGTTCGGCCAGGAAGTTATAAGGGATGTGCACGAACTTCGCCATGAAATATGTGGCGAAGATGCCCAGCTGCGCGGCAGCGCCCAGCAGCAGGCTCTTGGGGTTGGAGATCAGCGGGCCGAAGTCAGTCATGGTGCCGATGCCAAGGAAGATGAGCGGCGGGTAGACGCCCAGCTTGACGCCCAGATAGAGCATGTCCGCCAGGCCGCCGTTGTGGAGTATCTCGCTGAACATGGGATAGAGGCTCGGGTCGGCCCCTTCCGGCGCGATGAAGTACTGCATATGGATGATGCCGCTGCCGGGCAGGTTCGCCATCAGCATGCCAAAGGCGATGGGCAGCAAAAGCAGGGGCTCGAACTCTTTCACGATGGCCAGGTACAAAAGCAGGCAGGCCACCACGATCATGAGCAGATAGCGCCAGTCCTCGGCAATCCCCATGAAACCGGAGTTCTCCCAGATGCTGACGAGGGTATCAAAAAAAGCACTCATGGTTCAGCCCCCCCTTAAAACGGCTCCGTGCCGCTCTCGACGCCCGCCGCGCCCCAGCTGCCTCGGCCGCCGGCGCGCTTGACTGCGCGGAGCGTGTATTTGCCGCCGCTGGCCGACGCGACTGCCGCCGCAATGACCGCCACGATCTCTTCACTGATGCCTTCTTCCACAAAGGGCGGAGCCTCCATGGGTTCCTGCAGCTGCGGGGGCTGCGGCTGGCTTTTCACTGCCGCTTCGGCAGCCGCCTTCTGTTTTCTGGCGTTCAGCGCGTCGAACAGTTTGCCCTGAAGGGCGATGATATAAGTCAGCAGGATCAGCACCAGAAAGACCAGGGACATGCCGATCCCCGCGACCACGAGCACCGACGGTTCCGCGGCCTGTGCGGCGCCCGCCGCAAGCAGAACTGCATTCATTGGATGGCCCCCTTTTCCAAAGCTCAATTTTCGTCTTTTACATTATATCGAAAAAAAGCCCCTGTTTCAAGGTCGCAGAAATGGTTTTGTTAAAATAATAGCATTTGTACAAATTAAAAAAGCAAAAAGGAACGCCCGCCTGCACGGAGTGTTTCGTGCAGACGGGCGCATCAGTTTTATCTGTGGCCCAGGCGGGGCGTTGCGTCCACAAAGCCGCTTTCCAGCTGGTCGCCGATCTCCAGGCACCGCGCCGTGCCCAGGGCAACGCAGTTGATGGGGTCGTCCGAGACCCGCACCTTCACCTTGAGCTGCTGGCTCAGGTATTCGTCCAGGCCCTTGAGCTTGGAGCCGCCGCCGGTGAGCACCACGCCGGCGGAGTAGATGTCGCCGGCCAGTTCCGGCGGAGTGTGCTCCAGCACCTGATGGGCCGCCGCGGCGATCTGCTCGGCCAGGGGCATCACCGCCTCGTAGAGGTCCTCGGTGGTCACGGTGAGGCGCTGGGGCAGACCGGTGAGCAGGCTGCGGCCCTTCACTTCCATCTCGGCGGAGAAGGTGCTGGGGCGGCAGCTGGCCACCTGCTTTTTCAGCTCCTCGGCGGTGCGCAGGCCGATGGCCACGTTGAATTTGAGGCGGGCGTATTTCTGGATCTCATCGTCAAAGGTGTTGCCCGCGATCTTCACGCTGGCGGACCTCACCTTGCCGCCCATGCTGATCACCGCGATGTCGGTGGTGCCGCCGCCGATGTCCACCACCATGTGGCCCTCCGGCTGCAGGATATCGATGCCGCAGCCGAGCGCGGCTGCAATGGGTTCATCGATCAAAAAGACCTGCCGGGCGCCGGCAGCCACCACGGCCTCCACCACGGCGTCGCTCTCGATGCCGGTGATGGCTGCGGGCACGCACACCGCCACGCGGGGCTTGATGAGCTTGGAGTCATAGACCTTGTTCACGAAGCGGCAGATCAGCTCTTTCGTGAGGGTGTGGTTGGAGATCACGCCGTCCTTCAGCGGGCGGGTGGCCAGGATGTAATTGGGGGTGCGGCCCACCATGGCCAGCGCGTCGTCTCCCACCGCCAGGACCTGGTCCTTGCGGGTGTCCACCGCCACAACGCTGGGCTGGTTCAGGATCACGCCCTTGCCCTCCATCGCGATGATGATGGTGGTCGTGCCGAGGTCGATGCCAATATCATACTGCGCCATAACTCACACTTCGCTTTCTTTGTTCTGTTGCTGCCCGCCCACAGGAAAACGCCGGAAAGGCTTTGCGTCCGGGTATATTTCAAATTGCTTTTCACAGTTCTGTATGCGCCGCAGCCACCGCGAATACCTCCAGCGCGCCGGCCTGCATCAGCGCCGCGGCACAGGTGCTGATGGTGGCGCCGGTGGTGATCACATCGTCCACCAGCAGGATCCGCCGTCCTTCGATGCGCTGCGCATTCCTCACGCAGAAAGCGCCCCGCAGGTTTTGCAGCCGCTCGGCTGCGGACAGGCCCTTCTGGGTGTGGGTGACACGTGTCTTGCGCAGCGCCCGCTTTTCCAGCGGGATGCCCAGCGCGCGGGCCAGCGGCCCGGCGAGAAGTTCCGGCGGCTCATATCCCCTGCCCCGTTCGGAGGAAGGCACAGGGACCACCAGGTCGAAGCGCGCCAGCGGCGGCACACCGTTAAAAGTTATTATACCACGCTTTATGTCGTAATTACAACCAAAAACGGCCCGCGCCATCTCCGCGCCCAGGGTCTCGCCGTAGCAGGCGCGTCCGCCGTTTTTGAAGCGCAGGATGGCCTGCCGCACGCACCCGTCGTAGCGCCACACCGCGGCAGCGCCTGTCACGTCCCGCAGGATATGCTCGGTGGCCGGCAGCCGCGGGACCGCGCGCCGCAGTTTTGCCAGCTCTGCTGCGCAGTCCGGGCAGTCGGGCATCCAGCCCAGCACCCTGTCGCAGAAGGGGCAGCGCCGGGGATACACCAGCCCCGCCGCCAGCTGCACGGCGACCCTCAGCTGCATTGTGCCATTCCAGCGCCCAGCAGCGCGCAAAGGCAGCTGTACCGCTTGTTTTTCTGCACGTTTGCCACCATCTCTTCCATCACCGAAAGTTCACCCGGCAGGACGCAGAGTTTTTTCGCTCTGGTGACGCCGGTGTACAGGAGATTACGATAGCGGAGCATTGTGGGAACACCGCTCAGCGGCATCACCACCGCTGTGAACTCGGTGCCCTGGCTTTTATGGACGGTGATGGCGTATGCGATCTCCAGCTCCTGGAGGGTATCCGGGCCATAGGTTATCTTTCTGTCTTCCATCTGCACCAGCAGGGTGCGCTGGGCTGGGTCCACCTGCAGGATGACGCCCATATCCCCGTTGAATACGCCCACGCCCGATTCTCCCCCATCACGCTCATAGGGGATGAGGTAATCGTTCCGCACCTGCATCACCTTGTCGCCCTGACGGAGCACCCGACCGCCGACTTCCAGTTCGGGCTTATCCGCGGCGGGCGGATTGAGCAGCTGCTGCAGGCAGGAATTCAGTTCCGTGGTGCCCACCGGTCCAAGTTTGCTGGGGCAGAGCACCTGAATGTCCCGCATGGGGTCAAACCCATAGGTGGCGGGCAGGCGGCGGCTCACAAGATCGCACACCAGCTGCTGGCACGCCATGCCCGCAGAGGGCAGGAAGAAGAAATCACTTTCTTTCGTGCCCTTTTGGGGCACAAAGCCCTCGACGATGCGGTGGGCGTTTTTCACGATGAGGCTTTGGCCCGACTGGCGGAAAATGCGCTCCAGCCTGACCGTCGGCACCACGCCGCTCTGGACGACCTCGCCCAGAATATTGCCGGGGCCCACGCTGGGCAGCTGGTCGGCATCGCCCACCATGATGATGCGGCAGCCGTGGCGCAGCGCCGCCAGCAGGCTCTGGAACAGCTTCACATCCACCATGCTCATCTCATCCAGCACCACCACATCGCACTTGAGCAGGTTTTTCTCGTTGTGGATAAAGCGCAAAAGGCGGCTCTGCGGGTCGTAGTCCACCTCCAGCAATCGGTGGATGGTCTGGGCCTTCTGGCCCGTCAGCTCCGACATGCGCTTGGCCGCGCGCCCGGTGGGCGCGCAGAGAGACACGCGCTGCCCGGAATGCTGCAAAAGCGAGAGGATGGCGTTCACGGTGGTGGTCTTGCCGGTGCCCGGTCCGCCGGTGAGCACCATCACACTGCTGCTCATGGCCATGCGGATGGCTTTGCGCTGTTCTTCCGCGTAGGCAAAGCCCTGGGCGCTTTCCAGAACGGCGATGTTTCGGTCCACGTCGGCGGGAGGAGTCACAGGATGGCGGCTGAGTTCCCACAGCCGGGCGGCAATGTCGATCTCCGCATTGAAAAGGTCCGGCAGGAAAATAAACTCGCCCTCCGCGCGGGTGCATTTGTGCGCCTCGCCATCATCGAGCAGATGATCCAGTTCTATATCCACCGCGTCCGTTCCGATCTTCAGGTGGTTGGCGGTGCACTGCACCAGCCTTTCGCGGGGCAGACAGGTGTGTCCGTTGCCTGCGTTGTGGCGCAGGACATAGAGAAGACCCGCCCGCACCCGCAGGGAGTCCGTCGAATCGATCTGCAGGTCGGCCGCAATGGCGTCTGCCCGGCTGAATTGCAGGTGCAGCGGTTCCCCGCATAGGATATAGGGGTTGCGATTTATCTCCTCCACGGTGGAGGGCCCAAAATGTTTGAACACCTCCACCGCCTGCGTCGCTGAGATGTTAAAGCGGCCCAGATAGGCCACCGCCTCCCGCACGCCGAACATCCGCCTGAACTCGTTCGAAATGGCTTTCGCCTTTTCAGGGGTGATGCCCCGCAGCTCGGTCAGGCGCAGCGGGTCATTGGCAATGATCTCCAGGCAGTCGGCGCCGAAGCGCTCCACGATCTTTTTGGCGGTGGCGCGCCCGATGTAGGGCAGCGCCCCGCTGGAGAGATAAGAAAGGGTCGCCGCAAGGTCCTGCGGCATGCTGACCTCGCATCTTTCAGCTTTGAACTGCGGGCCGTGGGCGGGATGGATCTCGAACCGGCCGTAGATCGTGACGCTTTCGCCCGGGTTCACTTCTCCCACTTCGCCGGTGACCACATGAAGCTCGCCGCCGGCATTCACCTCGAACACGGCATAGCCGGTGTCGGGGTTTTCAAAAATCACATTCTCCACTACGCCTTCCATGCACAGAAGTTCCCCGGAACGCACCTCATCCATCGCTCTGGCTCCCCTTTCCCCCGCAGGCAGATTCAAAGCCATTATACCGCGGGCCCGGGGCTTTGTAAACCGAAGCGCGGCCCGTCATCGGGTCAGGGCGTACTCCTCGCCGAACATCAGGTCGTACTGCAGCAGCCAGTGGTTCTGGAACCACTGTTCCTGTCCCTCGGTGAGGTCGGCGTCGGTGGTCGTGCCGTCGGGCAGGATGGTCACGCCCAGCGTGCGGCTGCGGTAAGCGGAGAGCTGATTTGCCAGATAGCGGAACATGGGCGGCTCTTCCAGGCCGTAGAGTTCCATCAGCACAGGGCTGATCTGATAGGCGGCCACGGTGCCCAGGTCCACCTTGCCGTCCCAGTAGTTGCTCCAGATGAGCAGCGGCATCTGGTGGAGCTCGGGGCTCTCACTGTCCGCCCCGGAGGCGTAGCCGGTGGCGGTGTAGACTTCATAGCCGCTGCCGATGGGGTTGTAGTGGTCGCCCCAGAACACCAGGATGGTGGGCTCGTCCACCTGGCTGAAGTAGTCGGTGAGGGTGCCCAGCATGGCGTCCGCCTCCCGCACGCCGGTGGCGAAGTCCTGCAATGCGCCGAGGGTGCTCTCACTGATGCCCTCCGGCGCCTCCAGGATGCCCACAAGCTCCTCCTCGGGGTAATTGTTCTTGTTGTAGCTGGTGTGGTTCTGCATGGTCACGGCGTGGATGAAGAGGGGCTTGTCCTCGTCCCGCTCCTCATACTCCTGAATGATGCGCCGGGCCATCTCCGCGTCGGTCACAAGGCCGCCGGACCACTCGGTGTCCCGCTTGCGCTCGGGGTCCACAAAGTCCTCCAGCGAGATGAACTCATCGATGCCCAGGTTGGGGTAAGCGGTGTTGCGGCTCCAGAACTTGGCATAATAGCAATGGATGGCCTGGGTGGCGTAGCCCTGGTCCTTTAAGTACGACGCGATGGAGAACATGGGCCGGGTCACATGCTGCTGGAAAGGCTTGGACCCGCTGGGCAGAAATTCCACCGAAAAACCGGTGAGGGCCTCGAACTCCACGTCGCAGGTGCCGCCGCCGAAGCTGGGGCTGTAAGCCTTGCCGTAGGCGGAGGTCTCCATCAGGCGGTGGAGGTTCGGCGTGACCGGCTGGTCGAAGACCACGCCGTAGTCTTCCAGTTCCTGCACGTCCCAGAAGGATTCGTCCATGATGAAGATGATGTTGGGCTGGGTGACCTGCCCGTCCCCCGCCTGGGCGTAGCTGCCCTCAAACTCGGGGGCGAGGTCCTGGCTGTAGGCCTGCTCCACCAGCTGTTTCACGGTCTCCTCGGAGTAGTCCTCGGGCTCGTCCACCTCAAGGTTCTGGATATTGGTCAAAAAGCCCGCGATCACGCCATAGTTGCGGTAGTAGCGGTTCTGCATCCACATATCCGGCACGATGCCCACCATCCGGGAGCCGGTGGGGCTGAGGAACACAAGGAAAAGCAGCGCAAGGCCGCCCGCCCCGGGCGCCGCCCAGGAGAGGATGAACTGCCACACAGCCCCTCCCCGGGGACGGGGCACAAGGCAGGCGAAAACTGCCAGCGCCAGAATGATGAGGGCGCTGACCCACATGGAGGTCTGCAGTTCCAGACCCGCCTTGCCCACCACGCCGGCGGCCTCCGCGCCCTGGGAGAGGTCCCAGGGAAAGAAGGGCTCGCCCCGCAGCTTGAGTTTGAAGTAGGTCACTGTGGCGGGGATGCACCCGCCCGCGCCGCACACCAGCACCGCCAGCGCGGGCAGCCGCGTCAGGTTCGCCAAAAACAGGTAGGTGCACAGGATGAGCAGCCAGCTGCAGGCAAAACTGCCAAAATGAGGCAGAAAGTTGTCGGTCCAGAAGGAGGCGCTCAGGCTCCCCCGGTGGATCCATTCGGTGCACAACAGGGTGACGGTGGCCACGATGGGAGCCATCGGCCACCAGAAGATGGAAAGTTTCGCCCGCCAGGGCGCTCTTTGTTTCAACGTCGTTTGCAAGGGAAATGAAACCTCCTGAAAAAGTTTTGCCGTCATTCCAGCAGCCGCGCCCAAAACCCGCCGCGGGCTTTGGGCGTGCCGGTGGGCAGCTGGGTGCGGACAAGGATCACGTCCGCGCCGATGGCGTCTATCTCCCGCCAGGGAATGAACACGTCCTCCTGCCGGCCCAGCAGTCCGAACAGCCGCGGCCGGCCCAGCAGGACGAGCCCCTCAAGGGCGGCGGTCTGCGGGTCAAAGCGAAGATCGTCCGCCCGGCCGAGATTCGCCCCCAGCGGCACCTGGATCACATCCTTTTTGCAAAGCTCGCTCAGGGTCATGGTCCTCCCCTTTCCGGGCCGTGCGGCGGAGTGCCTTCGCTATACTAAACGATGCTGACCCCCGCTGTATTGCAACGAGCCCCATGTTTGCCTGTTGAAAAGATATGTGTCCGGTTTTGTATTTTAGCACAAAATAGTGTATAATGGATGAAACTTGTCAAAGAACAACCCTTTCCTCGGGAGGATATGACCCATGTACAAAAACATCGTGTTCGATCTGGGCGGCGTCGTGGTGGATTTTGCCCCTCACGATTTTCTGCTGGACCGTTTTTACGACGAAGCCATCGAGACAAAGGTGTACGACATCACCTTCGGCAGTGTGGAGTGGCGTCAGCTGGACGCCGGCGAACTGGACCGCGAGGCCGGCAACGCCGCCATGCTTCAGAAAGCCGCCGAGGCCGGCTGCACCTTTGAGGTGCAGAGCGTGCTGGACGACTGGTACCGCATGCTCAAGACCCGCCGCCGCACGGTGGACGTGATGAAGCGGCTGAAAAAGATGGGCTTCTCGCTGTATTACCTCTCCAACATTCCCTGGGACGTTTACGAGGAGATGCAGCAGCGGGACTTCTGGCCCCTGTTCGAGGGCGGCGTGGCCTCCTGCGAGGCGGGCGCCAACAAGCCCGACCCCCGCATTTTCCAGCTTCTCATCGAGCGCTACGGTCTGGTGTGCGGCGAGACCATCTTTGTGGATGACAACAAGCTGAACACCACCGCCGCCTACGACCTGGGCATCACCGGCATCCACTACAAGGGCGGCGCGTCCTTCCTGCGGGCGCTGAATGCCTGCGGCATCCCCATCAAGGAGCACCTGCTCTGGTAAAACGCAACCCTCTCCCCCCGTGCCGGCGGCACGGGGGATTTTTTATGCCCGGGCGGGCCGGGCCCTCACCCAGCTTTTGACAGTCTTCTCCGCCGCCGCGCGGTACACTGTTAGCCGGGAGGTGGGGCTGTGAAGATCGTTGTCTATCTGGATATCCTGCTGGTGACGAATTTCATCGCAGGGTATTTTCTTTTGCGGGCGGCCGGCTGGCTTGCCGGCGCGGCCTGCTCTGCGCCCCGCGCCCTGGCCGGAGCAGCGCTTGCCGCGGCCAGCACGCTGATCCTTTTAGCGCCCGCCTTGCCCGCGCCGCTGGGTTTCGCCTACAAGCTGGCCAGCGCCGCGCTGGTGACACTGGCCGCCTTCGGCTGGCATGGTCTTCGCCCTTTTCTGCGGGCGGGGGCATGGTTCTTCGCCCTCAATCTGGGTCTGGCGGGCCTTGCCCTGCTGGGGTTGCAGCGGGGCGGCATGAACGGCGTGCGGGTGCACAACCTGACGGTGTATGCCGACCTTTCGCCGATGGTGCTGGTGCTCTCGGTGCTGGCGGTGTATCTGGCGGTGCGGCTGGTGCTGCTGGTTTTCGGGCCGCCCGCCGACCAGGAGCCCTGGCAGCTGGAACTGTGTCTGGCCGGCAGTGAGATACGGGTCCAGGCTTATTACGACACCGGCTTTTTTCTGCGGGACCCGGTGGGCGGGCGCCAGACCCTTCTGGTCAGCTGGCCGGGGGCGGAGCGTCAGCTTTCGGACGAAGTGAACGCCTTTCTGCGGGGATACTTTTCAGGGCAGAACCCTCTTCCGCCCGAGGGGCTGGGCCTGCGGCTGGTGCCCTGTTCCGGGGCCGCCGGCAGCGCCGTGCTGCCGGGTCTGACCGCCGCCGGCGCCCGGCTCACGGGGCAGGGACACACGCTCACCGCCCGAAACGTGACGGCTGTGTTCACCGCCGAGCCCCTGCGGGACGGGCAGTTCCAGGCCCTGTTCGGGCGGGAATTCCTGATGGACGAGACCGAAAGGAGGTCCAAAGCATGCACCTGAATCTGTTCCGCCGTCTTCTTGCCGGGCTGCGCCGCCTGCTGGCGCGGCTTCGGCTGCCCGGCGGCGTTTACTACATCGGCGGGCCGGAAGCCCTGCCGCCGCCCCTGACCCCCGAAGAGGAAAAGCTGGTGTTTCAGGGGCTGGAAGAGGGCCGGCAAAGCTGCCGCGACATCCTCATCACCCACAACCTGCGGCTGGTGGTGTATATTGCGCGCAAGTTCGAGAGCAGCGGCATCGCCGTGGAGGACATCATCTCCATCGGCACCATCGGGCTCATCAAGGCGGTGAACACCTTTGTGCCCGCCAAAAACATCAAGCTGGCCACCTACGCCAGCCGCTGCATCGAGAACGAGATCCTGATGTTCCTGCGCAAGAGCAGCAACCGCCGCCAGGAGACCAGCATCGACGAGCCGCTGAACACCGACGGCGAGGGCAACGAGCTGCTTTTGTCCGACGTGCTGGGCACCGACCAGAACCAGATCAGCGCCCAGCTGGAGCAGGACGCCGAGAAGGACATGCTGCTGGCGGCGGTGGACCGGCTGCCCCCCCGGGAAAGGCAGATCATGCAGATGCGCTTCGGGCTGCTGGACGGCGTGGAGCACACCCAGAAAGAGGTGGCCGACGAGATCGGCATTTCCCAAAGCTACATCTCCCGGCTGGAAAAGCGCATCATCGCCCGGCTGCGCCGGGACCTGGAAAAGATGTGCTGAGTTTGCAGCAAAACAGAGCCCCCGCCGCCTGCAGGCGGCGGGGGCTCTGTTTTGCTTTTGTCAGGCGGTCTTGCTTTCCACCATTTCGGTCTGCTGCACGAACAGCGGCATCAGGCCGCCCCGCAGGCCCATTTCGCTGTCCGGCAGGGCAAGCAGATAGTCAAAGCCGTTTTTGCTCCAGCGCAGCATCGCCGCGCCGCCCTCGTTCTGGCTGATGTTCACCCGGATGTCCCGGTGATACAGGGTCACCTGCTCCCGGAAGTTCTGCTCAAAATCGCCCTCACGCAGGTCGGCGCCCGCGCGGCCCACCCGCAGAATGAGTTTCCACTCCGGCTCCACCGTGTATTCCAACTGAGCCACCGCCCCGCTCAAAAGAGATATGCGGTCCAGCCGGACGATGTCATTTTCCGGCAGGCTCCGGGCCCGAAAACCCGCGCGGCGTCCGAAATCCGGCCGGGCGTACTCCCACTGCCCCGTGCCAAACCGGGAATAGAGCAGCGCCGCTGCCACCGTGATGAGCACCGCCGCCAGCAGCACGCCCCCCACGGCCAGCGCCGCCAGGATACGAATCTCCATACAAGATCACTCCCCCTCCCCCTCACTGTATGCGCGCGGGCGGCAGATGTGCGGCCAGCTTTTACCAGCGGCCGCGCTGTTTGCCCGGCGCGGCGGGCGGCCATACTTTTGTCATGCCATGGGGGGAGCGTGACCATCTTTGTATTACGGCAAGGTCGAGATATGCGGCGTGAACACCGCAAAACTTCCGGTGCTCACCGAGAAGGAAAAGACCGCTCTGCTGCGGGCCGCCCGCGCAGGCGACAAGGAGGCCCGCCAGCGGATGATACAGGGCAACCTGCGGCTGGTGCTGAGCGTGGTGCAGAAATTCGTGGGCCGGGGCGAAAGCATGGACGACCTGTTTCAGGTGGGGTGCATCGGGCTCATCAAGGCCATAGACCACTTTGACCCGGACCTGAACGTGCGTTTTTCCACCTACGGGGTGCCCATGATCGTGGGCGAGATACGCCGCTTTCTGCGGGACAACAACGCCGTGCGGGTCTCCCGCTCGGTGCGGGACATCGCCTACAAGGCCATGCAGGCCAAGGAACAGCTGCAAAAGGAACTGAACCGGGAGCCGCACATGGACGAGATCGCCCGCAAGGTGCAGCTGCCCACAGCCACCGTGACCCTTGCGCTGGAAAGCGTGGTGGACCCGGTGAGCCTCTATGAGCCGGTGTACAGCGACGAGGGCGACACCATCTATGTGATGGACCAGCTGGGCGACGGCGGCGGCGAGGACAGCTGGATCAGCGGCATCATGTTCAGAGACACGGTGCAGGCTTTGAGCGAGCGGGAGAAAAAAATCATGGCGCTGCGCTACCTCTCGGGCAAAACGCAGGTGGAGGTAGCAAAGGAGATCGGCATCAGCCAGGCCCAGGTGAGCCGCCTGGAAAAGAACGCCCTGGGGCGCATCAAGGGCAAGCTGTGAGCAAGCGCTGAAATTTTACAGGCATCGTTCGTGGACATTCCGATTCTGCTGCGTATAATATATACAAGGAGGCAAGGAAACGACCACCACGTGCAGATTTTGCTCAAATCCAACATGTTTCCTGATGTATGATGATGAATATGACCGAAGAGAACGGCATGGTCCCGATGACCGACGAAGAATTCAACACCTATTTTGCCCTGGAGTCCGACCATCCGGACATCATGGAAAAAGCGGCGGCTGTTTTTGCCCAGCAGCCCGACCTGCCCTACGTCGAGATCGGCGAATTTATCGTGCCCAACCGCAAGCTGCTGGAAGACTGACAGACCGGCGGCCCGCCTGCCGGGCCCCGGCTTTTCCGAACGCAAAACAGGCTCCTCTCACCGGAGAGGAGCCTGTTTTTTGTTGGTTCTCACTTCAGTTCCACCACAGTCACGCCGGCCTCGCCCTCGCCGTAGCGGCCAAGGCGGAAGCTCTTGACGTTCTTGTGGCCCCGCAGGTGCTGGTGGATGGCGTTGCGCAGCGCGCCGGTGCCCTTGCCGTGGATGAGGTAGACCATGGTCTGGCCGTTCATCACCGCGTGGTCGATGAACTGGTCGGTCTCCATCAGCGCCTCCTCCACGGTCATGCCCAGCAGGTTTATCTCCATGCTGGCGCTGCGCTCCACCCGCTGCACGGTGGCGCTGCGGGGCGCGGGAGCGGCGCGGCCGCCCTTCTTCTGGGGCTTTTGCAGCTTGTCCGGCGCTTTGAGGCCGGAGAGGGGCACCTTGGTCCGGATGATGCCGGCGCGCACCTCAACCATGCCGTTGCGGTCCGGCAGCGAGGTGACGGTGGCCAGCTGGTCATACTCGGCGATGACCACCTCCTGCCCCATCCGCACCTCTTTCAGCGGCACGAACTGGCGCACGGGGTTGTGGGCCACGTCGCTCTTGGCGAACAGGCGCTCGGCATCCTTGCGGGCAATTTCCCGGGCGCGGGCGGCCCGCTGTGCGGCGGACTGTTTGTCGTCTTTTTGCAGCTTGTGCAGTTCGTCGGTGAGGGCGTAGGCCTCCGCCTGCACCTGCTGGGTCATCTGCCGTGCCTTGAGGCGGGCGGCTTCCAGCTCGGTCTCGCCCTGACGCACCAGCGCGTCGCACTTTTCCCGGGCCTTTTCCAGCATCTTCTCCGCCTCGGTCTTGGCCTTTTCCGCCTCGTCCTGGCTCTCTTTCAGCTGCAGCTTCAAATCGTCCAGCTGGGCCAGCACGTCGTCCAGCCGCTTGTCGTCGCTGGCAAGGTGGGTCTGGGCCCGCTGGATGACCCGGGCGGGCAGGCCAAGCTTTTCGCTGATGAGGAAGGCGTTGGACTTGCCCGGCACGCCCACACTGAGTTTGTAGGTGGGGCGCAGGCTCTCCACGTCGAACTCACAGCTGGCGTTCACCACGCCCGCCGTCTCCAGTGCGAACGCCTTCAGTTCGGAATAGTGGGTGGTGGCCATGACCAGCGCGCCCTGGATGCGCAGCTGCTCGATGATGCTCACCGCCAGCGCCGCGCCCTCGGCGGGGTCGGTGCCCGCGCCCAGCTCGTCCAGCAGCACCAGACTGCCCTTGAAGGCGTTGTCCAGGATGCCGGTGATCTTTTTCATGTGGCCCGAGAAGGTGGACAGGCTCTGTTCGATGCTCTGCTCGTCGCCGATGTCCACCAGATAGTCGGTGAACACGCAGACGGTGCTGTGCTCGTGGGCGGGGATGAGCAGGCCGTGCTGAGCCATAGCGCAGAGCAGGCCGGCGGTCTTGAGGGTGACGGTCTTGCCGCCGGTGTTGGGGCCGGTGATGACCAGGGTGTCGTAATTTTCGCCCAGCGCCACGTCGATGGGCACCACCTTGTCGGGGTCGATGAGGGGGTGGCGGGCCTTTTTCAGGTCAAAATGCACGTCGTCCGCCACCTGGGGCATCCAGGCCTTCTGCTCCAGGGCCAGATGGGCCTTGGCCAGCAGCACGTCGATGTCCAGCATGGCCTTGTAGCTGAAGTTGAACATCGGCTCGATGGAGGCCACCTGCTCGGTGAAGGCGATGAGGATGCGCTCGATCTCCGCCTTCTCCTGGCTGCGCAGCTGCATGATCTTGGCGTTGGCCTCCACCACGGCGGTGGGCTCCACGAACACGGTGGCGCCGCTGCTGGACACGTCGTGGATGACGCCGCCCACTTCGCCCCGGTACTCCGCCCGCACCGGCACCACGAAGCGGCCGTTTCGGATGGAGACCACCGCGTCCTGCAAGAACTTGTTGGTGGTGCTGTTTTTGATGATGGCGTCCAGCTTGTCACGGATGGAGTTTTCGGTGGCCTGTATCTTGCGGCGCACCTCAAACAGGGTGTTGCTGGCGGTGTCCGCCATTTCCTCCGGCGAGAGGATGGCGGAGCTTATCTGCTTTTCCAGCCCGGGCTGGGGGCTGAGGGCGTAGAACAGATCGTCCACCGGCAGCATGTCGTGCTCGGTGAGGCCGTACCAGGACACCAGGTTCTGGAAGTTGCGCAGCGCGCCCGCCACTTCCAGCAGTTCCGCCATGGAGAGCACGCCGCCCTTGACGGCGCGGCTCACCACCTTGTCAACGCCGGACACGCCGCCGAACCGGGGGCTGCCGTTTTTCAGCAGCAGGCTGGCGATGGCGTCGGTCTGACTCAGGGCATAGCGCACCTCGTCGGGCGTTTCGCCCGCGGGCTGCTCCAAAAGCAGGGTGCGGGCTTCGGGGCAGACGGCCAGCGCCGCCGCCCGTTCCAGGATCTTGTCCAGTTCCAGTGTTTTGCGATAACTTGTATCCATGATTCTCCTCAAAAGGGCGCATCGCGCCCGCTATGTAGTTCAGTTCACTCCATCACAGAGTGAAGGAAATCCAGCGTTTTCAGGGGCTTGTCCAGCCGGGCGGCGGCGTAGCGCTCGGTGACGCGGCCCAGTTTTTCCAGGCTTTTGGGCGAAAGAGAGAAGGCGAACACCTTCTTGTCCTCCACCAGAGCGATGTGGCGCAGGGCGATAAGCGCGCCCTCGTCCAGATTGGGCGCAAGGCCCTGGGCCTCGGCGCAGTCGCCGCAGAGCAGCTCGCCCGCGCCGATGTCGAAGTAAAAATCTCCGCCGTCGTATTTCTGGCAGCTTTTGCAGCAAAGCAGCGCGGGCATGTATCCTGCCTCGCACACCGAGCGCAGCTCATAGACCGCCTTTATCTGGGCCAGGGGCCTTTTCTGCTCGCTGATGAGGTAGAGGCTGTTGAGCAGAAGGCGCAGCTGGGCCGCCGCCTCGCCGCCGCTGGGCAGCAGGGTCAGGGCGATCTCCGCCAGATACATGGCCAGCGCCATGCCCTCGATGCTTTTGGGCAGGCCGAAAAACACCTGTTTGACCTGGGCGTCGTCCACCATGTACATGGACTTGCCCGCAAACAGGGTGAATTCCGAATAGCAAAAAAGCCCGCAGGCACTGAAAAGTTTGCTTTTCAGGCGCAGGCTTCCCTTGGCAGATGCGGAGATAAGGCCGTGCTCCGGGGTGAGGATGGTGAGGATACGGTCAGATTCCCCCACCTTCACTTCCCGCAGCACCAGGCCCGGCGTCACCAGTTGCATGTTCGTCTCCCGCGGGCGGCGGCAGCCCGGGCTGCCCGGTGCGCAGAGCCTTTTTGTAGTTCAGGTACTCCCGCACGCCGCCGGTCGTTTCAAACTCTTTCCAATCTTTCCAATAAGAACCGCTGCTGTCCATCGCTGGTCGCCCCCTGGTGGTACTGTTCCACCATTGTACGCCGGTATGCCCGGAAAAGTTGTCCAGCGATGTAGAAAAATTTTTGCGATGTGTCGTGTTTAACCGACAACATCATTTGTTTTGAACAAAGCCAAAGTCGTTCAAAAGGAAGTCGCTGTCACGCCAGTCGTCCTTCACCTTGACCCAGCACTGAAGGTTCACCTTCGCGCCCAAGAATTCCTCACAGTCCACCCGGGCGGCGCTGGCGATCTTTTTCAGCATCTGGCCGCCCTTGCCGATGACCATGCCCTTGTGGCTCTTGCGCTCGCAGTAGATGTTGGCGTCGATGTCGATGATGTTCTTGTCTTCCCGCTCCTTGAAGCGCTCCACCGTGACGGCGATGCCGTGGGGCACCTCGTCCCGCAGGAAAAGCAGCATCTTCTCCCGCAGAATTTCGCTCACCAGCGCCTTTTCCGGCATGTCGGTGTAGGCGTCGTCGTCGAAATAGTGGGGGCCTTCCACCCCGTAGGCGGCCAGGATGCCGAACAGCTCCTCGCAGCCCTTGTCCTCCCGGACGCTGATGGCCACGACCTTGTCGAACACGCCCAAAGCCTCCAGCTTTGCGGTGCGCGCCGCCAGATCCGCCTCGTCTTTGAGAGTGTCGGTCTTGTTGATGACCGCCACTGCGGGGGTGCCCCGCAGCGCGTCGATCATGGCCTGCTCGGCCTCGGTGAACTCGCCGTAGGGCTCAAAGAGCATCAGGCTCACGTCCACATCCGCCACGCTGTCGGTCACGGTCTTGCTCATCCGCTCGCCAAGCTTTGTGCGGGGGATGTGCACGCCGGGGGTGTCCAGCAGGACATACTGCACCGGACCGCGGGTGACGATGCCGGTGATGCGGGTGCGGGTGGTCTGAGGTTTAGAGGTGACGATGGCCACCTTCTCCCCCACCAGCCGGTTGGTCAGGCTGGATTTGCCCACGTTGGGCTTGCCCACAAGGGCCACAAAAACCGATGAGGTCTGCAAAGGATCATCCTTTCTTTCTTTCGGGCCAGAACACAAAGAACCAGGCCCCGGCCAGCGACGCCGCCAGCAGGGCCAGGGCCCAGGGGTGCGCGAAGAACCAGCCGGGGATGGCGCACAGCACCTCCGGCTGCCAGAACAGCATCACGCCCACAGCCGCCGAAGCGATGCTGAAGGTCAGCACCGCGCCCGCGGCCATGTCTTTGGCGCCGCCCGCCGCCCGCCAGTGGGCGGGGTCGGGAGATTCCACCGACCGCTCGATGGCAGAGTTCACCAGCTCCAGCGCGATCACGCCGCCGATGCAGAGAAACAGCAGGGCGTACTCCACCGCGCTGAAGGAATAGAACAGGCTGGCCAGCAGCACGTATGCCCCGGCGCACAGGTGAAAGCGCAGGTTGCGCTCCTCTTTCACCGCGGCCCAGAAGCCTTGCGCCGCATAGCCAAACCCGGCAAAAAACCGCCGCATATCAGATCTGGTCCGCCGTGTAGGACACAGTGCGGGGCAGGCCCAGCTGGATGAGCACGGCCTCTTCCTTTTCCCGCATCTTCACCGCGGCAAGGCCGCCCTGCTCGTGGTCATAGCCCAGCAGGTGCAGCATGGAGTGCACAGTGAGGAAGGCCACTTCCCGCTGCAGCGGGTGGCCGTAGAGTTCCGCCTGCTCCATCGCCTTCTCCATGGAGATCACGATGTCTCCCAGAAGGCAGGCGCCGGTGTCCTGGTCCACATCGTATTTGCCGTCCTCGCCCAAGGGGAAGCTGAGCACGTCGGTGGGCATATCTTTGCCCCGGTACTGGGCGTTCAGGGTCTGGATCTCGGCGTTGTCCACGAAGGTCACACTGATCTCCGCGGGCTGCTCGAACCCCTCAAACTCCAGCACAGCGTTGCAGCTGCGGCGGATCAGGATGCGCAGGCCCGAGGGGATCTTCACCTTCTTCTGCTGGTTTGTGATCAACACTTTGTTTGACACACCGTTTCACCTCTTCATGTTTTTAATGGTTCCGTTCGCGGGGTCCCGCCCGCGCAAAACGCCCCGGCTCAGGGCGTCAGTTCAGGGATTGCGCCGCTGCCGCGCCGCCCGGTCGTAGGCCTTGACGATCTCCTGCACCAGACGGTGGCGCACCACGTCCTTTTCGGTGAAGTAGACCCGGGCGATGCCCTCCACATTCTTCAGCACGTTCAAGGCGTCCAGAAGGCCGCTGCGGCTGCGGTCCGGCAGGTCGATCTGGGTCACGTCGCCGGTGACCACCACCTTGCTGCCGGTGCCCATGCGGGTGAGGAACATCTTCATCTGCTCCCGGCTGGTGTTCTGGGCCTCGTCCAGGATGATGAAGGCGTCGTCCAGCGTGCGGCCGCGCATGTAGGCCAGCGGGGCCACCTCGATGGTCTGCTTTTCCAGCAGCTTCTGGAAGCTCTCGGCCCCCAGCATGTCGAACAGGCCGTCATAGAGCGGGCGGAGATAGGGGTCCACCTTGTTCTGCAGATCGCCGGGCAGAAAGCCCAGCTTCTCCCCCGCCTCCACGGCGGGCCGGGTGAGGATGATGCGGCTGACCTCTTTGCTCTTGAAGGCCTTCACCGCCATGGCCACCGCCAGATAGGTCTTGCCGGTGCCGGCAGGGCCCACGCCGAAGGTGATGGCGTTCTGCTTGATGGCCTGCAGATACTCCCGCTGGCCCAGCGTCTTGGGGCGCACGGGCCGCCCCTTGGCGGTCACGGCCACAAAGTCCTGGGTGAGCTCCCGCACACGGCGCTCTTCCCCTGCGCCGGCCAGACTGATGCAGTAGCGCACCGTCTGCTCTTCCAGCGGGGTGTGGTTTTCCAGCAATGTGAGCATGGCGTCCACCGCGCGGGCGGCTGCCGCCACCTGCTCCGGCTCGCCGGTGAATTTGATCTGGGAGCCGCGGCACACCGCCGTGATGGAAAACTCGTTCTCCAAAAGGCGGATGTTCTCGTCCCGGCTGCCAAAAATCTCCAGCGCTGTTTCTACACTGTTCAGCTCGATCAGTTTTTCTGCCATTCCACACCTGCTCACTTGCCGAAATCTCGCGGGGCCGGCCGATTGCACCTGCGCCCACAAATACATCGTTATTATACCACAAAATATTCCAATAGGAACTGTCTGTTTTACACAAAATTTTACGGCGTTTTCATCCACCCTTTTCCCGGGCAATGTCCGCCTTGAAATCCACCGTCATTGTGTAGGTCAAAGTGCCGCCGTCCCAGCTTTCCTGGCGGCTTTCGGCGATGATCTCCGCGTCCGGAAACTCCGCGTAAAGCTGGGCAAGGCAGGCAAAGCGGGCGTACTGGCGGGCGCCGTCCGGCGTGAGGTGGAACTGGCGCGCCTCCCGCTGAGGCACATACCGCTCCTCAATGGTGGCGGGCAGGGCAAATCCCAACACGGTGAGCGGCCGGTGCACCGTGCGCACCTCCCCGCCCTCCGGCAGCTGCGCCCCCAGTTCCAGCGTGTGCCCGAACAGGCGCAGGCGGCAGCTGCCGACCACCCTGCCGGTGAGCGCCTGCACCTCATAGGTGGAAGGCTGCACGCACTGGTAGGTCTTTTTCACCGCCGCCACCACCAGCCCTTTGGCGTGGCTTTCCACCGGCTGCTCGTATGGGTCCGGCTTGTAAGCGCTCACCAGCACGTCCCCGGCGGCGACGGTCTGCCCCACTGATTTGACGGCGAATCCCTCCTGGGCGTTCACCTCCAGCAGAATGCCGTCCGCCGCCGCCACCAGGTCCACCGGGTCGTTGGATTCGATGGCGGGTTTTTGCAGCGCGGGGCTGGCTTCCACCACCAGCCGCCCCTTCTCAAAGTTCAGTGACACCCAGCCGAAGGCTTCGTCCCCGTCCATAAGCTGTTTTTCCGCAAGGCGCAGTTTTTCCTGGGTTAAAACCGCGCCCTCGCAAATATCCATAGAATAGAGCGTCTGCTCCACCCGGCTGCGGGTCGCCGCGTCCAGCCCGTCGTATCGGATGGACCAGACGCTCTGCCCCAGCAGGTGCACCGCCGCCGCAAACACCAGCGGCGCGAGCACAAGCCCCCAGCGGCCCCGGTAAGCCCGGAGACGGAAAAGCACGCCCAGCCTTTCCCGCACCCGCAGGCGGGTGCCGCAGCGCCGCGCCAGGCGTGAGACCTCCCGATACCGGCGGGCGGGCAGCCGCGCCGTGAATCCGTCCGCCGTGGGACGGATGTTGTAAAGCGGGATGCCTTGTCGTCCGCACAGCGTGATAAGCTTTTCGCTTCGCCCGCCGGAAGCAGTGAAGTCAACGCCTGCGAAACAGTTTGCCCAAATCAGCCCCATCGTTTACCTCTCGTTTGAAAATTCCGCGCGGAATATCTTCCCCTTCAGAGTGAGCATCCGCCCGCCGACGCCGCACAGGGTAAGCTCGTCGCCGTAGAGGCTCACCTGCCAGCCGCCCATATCCAGCCGTATCTGGTTCTCGTCGTAAAGCAAAACACCTTTGCAGCCTTCCACTTCCACCTGCCCGCCGCACTGGATGTGCAAAACGGGCTGGCGGTAAAAGGCGGCGGGCGGCTGACGCACCAGCCGCTTCAGATAGGTCCCGGGTCTCTCCCGTCTGGTTTTGCGTTTATGTTTCATCTCCTGCCCCCTGCCGCTTCAGTGACCTTTTTTGCGCGGCGCTGTGCGCCGCTTACCCTTATTTATATTAGCCGGGAGGATGAGCTTATGAAGAAATTTCCCCTGCGCGCTGCCGCTGGCGGCGTGTGCGCGCTGGCAATGCTGGCGCTTTTGTTTGCCCGTCCCTTTGCCTGCATTGAGGGCATCCGGGCGGGTCTTGCCAGCTGCGCAGAGCAGGTCGTCCCGGCGCTGTTCCCCTTTTTCGTGGTCTCCTCTATCATTGCGGCCAGCCCGCTGGCAAAGGTGCTGGGCGCGGCGGTGTGGCCCTACACCCGGTTTGGCCTCGGCATCCGGGACAGCCGCGCCGCCACCGCGCTGTTGCTGGCATGGCTGGGCGGTTTTGCCGTGGCGGCAAGGGTCATCGGGCAGATGTATGCCGGGGGCGCCCTCACCCGGCGGCAGGCGCAGCTGCTTCTCGTCTGCGGCGTGGGTTCCGGGCCCGCCTTCGTGGTGAACACGGTGGGCTGCCTTTTGCTGGGCAGTCTGCGGCTGGGCTGGTGCATCTTCGCCGCGCTGCTGCTGGCGGACCTGGCGGCGGGGCTTCTGGCCCGGGCCGCTCTCGCCTCGGAGCCGGAGACTCTTGCGAAATCTGCCTCCTGCCCGGAAGACGCGGCGCAGGGCATCAGTCTTGTGTCCGCTGTGCAGGGGGCGGTGCAAAGCATGCTGGCAGTGTGCGGCTTCGTGACCTTTTTCAGCTTTTTGAACCATGCGCTGGGCTCCTTCCTGCCCGCGTCGGGGCCGGTGCGGGCGGCCCTTGCGGCGCTGCTGGAGGTGACCGGCGGCTGCATTCAGGCAAGCCATTTGGAAGGTGCGGCGGCAGTTTACGGATGCTGCGCCGCCCTGAGCATCCAGAGCCTCTCTGTCTTTTTGCAGGTGCGGGCTCTGCTGGATCAGGACATTTCCCTTTTGCCGCTGGCGGCGGCAAGGCCCGTGCATCTGGCTCTTTCTCTGGGGGCGCTGCGCCTTCTGCTGGGCCTTGTGCCCGGGGCTGCCGCCGCGGCCGCTGCCGGCGAGTGCCTCATCGTGCAGAGCCGCACCGCGCCGGACGCCGCCCTTGTTCTGTTCGCGCTGTGCTGTGCGGCGCTCTACGGCCTCGGCTTTACATCCGGCGGTCAAAAGAGTATAATGAACGAAAATCACAAAAGGAGGCGCCGCCGTGTTTCGTAAGCATCCCGTGCCCGGCCAGAATGTGGAACCGGCCTGCGAATACTGTGAGCACGGCCGCCGTGCCGCCGACCCGCGCATGATCCTGTGCCAGAAGCGCGGGGTCGTTTCCCCCTATTTTCACTGCAAAAAATTTCTCTACGACCCCATCCAGCGGGTGCCCCGCCGCCAGCCCCGGCTGCCCAGTTTCTCCCCGGAGGATTTTCGCCTGGATTGACCGTTTTCTCTTGACGCACGATGCTTTTTCCGTTACAATAATATCCGTTCCGCTGGAATAGCTCAGTCGGTAGAGCAGCTGATTCGTAATCAGCAGGTCGCGTGTTCAAGTCACGTTTCCAGCTCCAGTTCAACATGGGCTTCGGTCCGAATAAAAAGGCCCCGGTCAGTGACCGGGGCCTTTTTGTTGTGATTACTGCGGCCGCTCTTCGGTTTCGCCGTCCTGGCGGAGGACTCCGAAAAGCACCATATTCAGCAGTTCTTCTGAGGCGTTCAGCATGGAATACAGGTCCTGCGTCTCGTGGAAACTGTTCAGGATGTCCTGAAAGAAGGGTTCGACGCCTGCTAGGTAACAGCTCACCTTTTCCGGCTCCAGGTCCTGACGAAGCGGCATGCGGGCCACCATCCGCTCGATGAACTCACGGTTCAGCCGGCGGATGGGCGCGCGCAGTTCCTGTATCTGTCCGGCCAGATGATGTGGCGGACGGAGCATGGCGCTCTCGAACACCGCTTTTTCATTGGGCCGGTCCTGAAAAAAGCCCTCGCGCAGCAGGAAAAAGCCCTTGATGGCCTGCGGGATGTCGGTTTCATTCAGCGCGTCCATGCCCTGGGCGACGTAATTCGTCAGCTCCCGGAAGGTGCGTTCCGCGCAGAGCAGGAACAGCTCGTCCTTGCTTGAGTAATAATGGTACATCATGCCCTTGGAGATGCCGTGGTCGGCGCAGATGTGCTCCATGTTTGCACCGTCGTAGCCGCGGGAACCGAACTCCGCCATGGCGGCCCGGTATATCTCCTCTTTGCTGCGCTCCTGCCGTTCCTTCTGGGTCATGCCCGCACCCCTCCTTCCGCCTTGTGAAGTTCCCCGGCCCACTCAAAGCCTTTCTTGGCAACGAACACCGCGATGATCTCGTTGATGACCGCCGCCGCGGCGATGGTGCCCTGGATCAGCGAGGCGCACTCGGGGGCGGGGCCTTCCAGCACCGACACCACGATGCCGGTGAACACCAGCGACACCCCGGAGTGCGGCAGCAGGGTGAACCCCAGATACTTTTTCACCGTAGGCGGGGCATGGGTGGCCGACGCGCCAAGAAACGCGCCGCTGTATTTGCCCACCGCCCGGGCGATGATATACACCGCGGTGTAAATGCCCGCGCCGAAAACCAGATGGTAGTCCAGCGGCGCGGCCAGATTCAGGATGACCACGATCATAGCAAATCCAATGGCCGGATTCATCACCTTCATCATGGCGCCCAGCTGTGCTTCGGTGATCATGTTGGCAAAGGCCGCCGAATAGGCCATGCCGATGAGCATGAAGTTCAAAAGCGGCGCCGGCAGCGCACTGTTGATGGCAAATCCAATGCCGGCGGAGAGCAAAAGCATGCCCAGCATGACCGCCAGCGCGCCTTCGCCTGTTTTGGTGCGGCGCAACATTTTGCCCGCAGCGAAGCCAGTGACCGCGCCAATGACCACCGGCAGAAACACCAGCAGCATGAGCACCAGCACCGGGATGTTCGCGGTGGAAAGGTGCGCCGCCACAAAAGCCACCACCAGGAAAAAGACCAGTGCGCCCACCAGATCGTCCAGCGCGGCCATGGGGATGAGGGTGCGGGTCACCGGGCCGTCGGCCTTCAGTGAACTCACCACCGAGAGCGACGGCGCGGGCGCGGTGGCCAAGGCGATGCCGCCGAACAGGAACGCCATGTAAAGGGGCGTGCCCGTGAACCAGAAGATGACACCGAACACAAGGCTCACCACCAGAAAAGTCCCCAGCGATTCGGTGAGGGTGGTGACCAAAATCTGGAGCCCGGCCTTTTTCATCCGTTTCCAGATGAGCTCCGTGCCGATCATCAGGCCGAACACACATTCAAAAAAGCTTTCCAGCACGCCGAACCACCGGGAGTCCAGCACCGACCCGCTCAGCAGGCCGAGGGCGTGGGGGCCGATGATCATGCCCGCGATCAGCCAACCCAGAATGGCGGGCAGCTTCAGCCGGGCGACCAGTTTGCCCGCCGCGAACGCGATAAGGATAGCGGCCAGCAGCCGCAGCACATCCATAAGGATCTCCATAAAAAGGCATCTCCTTGCAATAACAGACGGATTCGTCTACAATTTGAAAGTATAACCCTTTTAGACGAATTCGTCTATATCTTGCCTGTGAATTTTTTGTGAATGGACCTTCCGCTCTTTTCAAAGGCGGCGGAAGGCACAAAAAGTATGGAAAAGCCAAACAATGGATGGACTTTTGTTGAATAATCTGATAAAATAATTTTGTTTGTCAAACAAGGTCACGTTTTGGCGTGGCGAGGAGGCTTTATCTTGGCGGAAATCTACAAACAATCCTTCAAGCAGGACTATTCCGACCATGTGGAGATGGCGATCTTCAACTGCGGTCTGGAGCATTGCGCCCCTCTGCACACCTGGGGGCCGGCGGTGCGGGACCACTACCTCATCCACCTGGTGGTGGACGGGCACGGCTGCTATCGCGCCGGCGGGCAGGAACATCATCTGGGCCCCGGCGACCTTTTTCTGCTGCGTCCGGGCCAGCTGGCGGGCTACAACGCCAGCGAGGACGACCCCTGGGAATACTACTGGGTGGGATTCAACGGCGCTTATGCCTCCAAGCTGGTGCAGCACACCCCCTTCACCGAACAGAAGCTGGTGTTCCACTCCACCCGGCCCGAGCCTCTGCAGCAGGCGCTGCTGAGCATCTTCAACGCCCGCGGCCCCAAACCGGAGAACGAGGCGGCCATGGTGGGCAACCTGTATCTCTTTTTGTCGGAGCTGATGCATCAGGCCGCCGAAAAGGAGATCCATGCCCCCAGCGCCGGCAGTCAGTATGTGCTGAACGCCATCAAGTACATCCAGTTCAACTATTCCCATGAGATCACCATTGACGACATCGCCCGGACGGTGGGCGTCAGCCGCAGCCATCTCTATCGCCTGTTCATGAGCAACGTGGGTCAGAGCCCCATCGACTACCTCACCTCCTACCGCATCGGCGAGGCCTGCAATCTGCTGAAAAACTCCCAGCTCTCCATCGCGGAGATCGCCACAAGCGTGGGTTTTTCCGACAAGTTCTATTTTTCAAGAGTGTTCAAAAAGTCCATGGGCATGCCGCCCAGCCGCTATCTCAGCGCGATGCCGGACCACAGCGCATGACCGGGAGTGACCGCAATGAAACATATTCTTTTCAACATCTTTAAAGGACTGCTGCTGGCGGGCGCCGCTGCCGTCTGCATCGTTTTCTATCTTTACACCATCGACTTTTTCGCCCCGCCGCCCAGCGTGGGGCTGCTCACCTCCCCCAGCGGCAAGACCTATCTGGACGCGGACACACTGAAGACCGCGCTGGAAGCCGAGGAAGTGGAGCTTCTGACCGCTGAGCCCGGCGAAAGTTATGCCAATGCGGCAAACCGCCTGCTGGCCGCCGGCGCAGGGGTGCTCATCGTTCCCCAGGACGCCGCCTCGGTGGACTCTTCCCTGCTGGAGGCTGCCGAAACGGCGGGCGCCACGGTGTTTTTCGTGGGCGAGAGCCCCAGTGACGCCACCCTGAACTCCAGCGCCGAGCTGTGGTATCTGGGCAGTCTTGCCTCCCACGGCGGCGAGGTGCTGGGCAAGGCCATCGCCATGGACTACCGCGACGGCACCGTCGCCGACGCGAACGGCGACCTGCTGCTGCAATACTACCTGTACCAGAGCGCCCCCGACGAGGAACAGACCGATCTGGCCAACTATGCGCTGGCCGAGTGCGAACACTATGGCGTGTACACCGCCCAGGTGAGCTATACCGATGGTGAGGGCGCGGCGCTCCCTTTTGACGCCGAATCCCTTGCCGGTCAGGGCGCGCCGGAGGTCATTCTCTGCACCAGCGTCCAGGACGCGCAGGCCGCCCTTGAGACCGCTTCGGCCCTGGGCTGGCTGGAAGGCGAGCAGCCGGTGCGCATCTATGCCGCCGCCGACACCCCGGAAGAGGCGGACAGCCTCGTGGCGGACGGCGTGCAGGCTGTGGCGCACTATGACCCGGTGGCCATGGGCAGCACGGCGGCCCGGATGGCGCTGAACGCGCTGGAGCACCAGTTCCCCGGCCTCGGCACCGAACTCTCGTCGGACGAGGCGGGCCGCTTCATCCTGCCCTACGGCCTGAGCGAATGAGAAAAAGGAGGGCTTTTTGTGCCCGGCTTGAAAAACACCCTGGCGCGGCTCACCATTGAGAGCCTTTCCAGCGACGGCAGCGGCGTGGGCCGGCTGGACGGCAAGGCGGTGTTCGTGCCCGCCACCGCCCCCGGCGACGATGCCACCGTGAAAATCGTGAAGGACATGGGCCGTTATGCTTTTGGCATCGTGGAGGAGCTGCACGTCCCCGGCCCCGGCCACATCCAGCCGGACTGCCCGGTGTTCCGTCCCTGCGGCGGGTGCTGTTTCCGTCATCTGGACTATGAGACCGAAGCCCGCGCCAAAGAGGGCTTTGTGGTCGATGCGTTCCGCCGTCTCGGCGGCTTTGAGGCTTTGCCAGTGCTGCCGCTGCTCACCGGCCCCCTGACCGACCGCTACCGCAACAAAGTGCAGTTCCCCGTCGGGTATGACAAGGATGGAAACGTGACCTTCGGCTTCTATGCCGGGCGCAGCCACCGGCTTGTCCCCTGTCAGGACTGTCTCTTGCAACCCAAGGCTCTCAACGACATCGCCGCCGCGGTCTGCGCATTTCTGCAGGCGCACCGCATCCCTCTTTATAATGAAGAGACCCACCGCGGCCTTGTGCGGCATATCTTCCTGCGCCAGGGCTGGCACAGCGGGCAGGTGCTGCTCTGTCTTGTCATCAACGGCCGCAGCCTGCCCGATTCGGAGCCGTTCTGTGCTGAACTGACGGCTCAGTTCCCGCAGATCAAGACCATCGTTCTGAATGTGAACCGCCAAAAGACCAACGTCATCACCGGCGAGGAGTGCATCCCCCTCTTCGGCGCCGGCTACATTGAGGACACGATGTGCGGCGTGCCCGTGAAGCTGGGGCCGCTGTCCTTCTATCAGGTCAACACCCCCGCCGCCGAGCGGCTTTACGCTGTGGCACGGGAGTTCGCCGGCCTGCAGCCCACCGATACCCTGCTGGACCTCTATTGCGGCATGGGCACCATCGGGCTTTCCATGGCGGACGACTGCAGCGCTCTTGTGGGCGTGGAAATCGTGCCCGAAGCGGTGGAGAGCGCCAAGGCCAACGCCGCGGCCATGGGTGTGCAAAACGCCCGGTTCCTCTGCGCCGACGCCGGGCAGGCCGCGGCGCAGCTTGCCGCCGAGGGCCTCAGCCCGCAGGTCATCTGCCTTGACCCGCCCCGCAAGGGCTGCGACGCGGCGACCCTGGACGCGGTGCTGGCCATGGCTCCCCGCCGTGTGGTGATGGTCAGCTGCAACGCCGCCACCGCCGCCCGGGACTGCCGCTATCTTGCCGACCGGGGCTACCGCCCCATGAAGGTGCAGCCCGTGGACCTGTTCCCCCGCACAAAGCATGTGGAGACGGTTGTCTTGCTTTCCAAGGGTGAGGTCGACTCGAAAAAGATTCGGGTTGAGTTCTCTTT
>NZ_DBGFPE010000031.1:0-31958 GCF_048526665.1 Candidatus Allofournierella excrementavium | reverse complement strand
TCATACCATCTGGTTGGCCGCCGTTTCGATTTTGAGATGCTCAGCGGCTTGATTTTGTGTTGTCTTTTTGCCGCTCCCTCAAATCTGAAATTTCTACTTGACTTTTGTTAGCAGGTCTTTTTAAAAGATGCGTGCGCACGGGGGCGCTTTTGTATAATAGTGTACACCGTTTTTGTGAACAATTCAAATTTCTTTGCCGCCGGGGATTGTAAAAGGCCGGGGCAGCCTGTATAATGGGGCTTGCAGAGTAAAAGCCTGCGCGTCAAGTGCCGACCCGACGGGGAGTTGCGGGGCGGACGAAGGGCCTTTGGCCCGCGGTGCCGGCTTTGCATCCCGCTGCTGCATAACTGTAACGCGCGGGGCCGGGTCTGCAAAGGGGCGCTCCGCGCTTTTTTTGCTTTTTCGGCCGTGGGCCTCTTTCAATTGTGCGGCAACCCGCATTTTGAAGGAGGTCTTTTTGTATGCGTTTTCCCCTGAAAGTCCAGCTTGTGGACAGTCTGGCCGAATTCGGCCGCACCCGCAGCCTTGTGGTGGCGGGGCTTCTGACCGGCGCGGCGGTCATCATCGACCGGCTGTTCACCTTTGAGGTGAGCCCGGTGCTGGAGATCGGCTTCGCCTTTCTGGCAACGGCGCTGTGCGCGGCGCTGTGCGGCCCGTGGGTGGCGGGCACCGCCGGGGTGGCGGTGGACCTTTTGAGCTATTTCCTGCGGCCCAACGGCGCCTTCTTCTTCGGGTTCACCTTCAACCAGTTTTTGCTGGGCTTCATCTACGGGCTGTGGTTCTACAAGCGCCGGCCCCGGCCGCTGCTGGCGGTGGGCGCCTGCCTCACGGTGACGCTGGTCATCAACTTTGTCCTCACGCCGCTGTGGCTGCACATGATGTACGGTCAGGCCTTTGTCATTTTCAGCTCGGTGAAGATCGTGAAGAACATCATCAAGCTGCCCATCGACGCGGCGCTGCTTTACGGCACGCTGAAGGCCGCCGGGCGCGCCCGCAACCGTGCCGCCGCCTGATCTTCCCGAACAAAAAAATGCCAGACCCCCGGCCTTGCGGCCGGGGGTCTGGTCTATGATAAGGAGTGGCAGAGAGAGGGCTTTTCAGCGGTTCAGCACAAGCAGCCGATCACAGATCGACCGCCAGGTGCTGCTCCTCCATGTGATGTTTGTCGGCATAGCCGGTCAGGATCAGAGTCAGCGCGCCGTCGCCGGTGACGTTGCAGGCGGTGCCGAAGCTGTCCTGCAGGGCGAAGACGGCCAGCATCATCGCGGTGCCGGCGTCGTCGAAGCCGAGCACGCCGGTGATGATGCCCAGAGAAGCCATGACGGTGCCGCCGGGCACGCCAGGCGCGCCCACGGCGAAGACGCCCAGCAGCACGCAGAACAGGATCATGGTGCCCAGGTCAGGCAGTTCGCCGTAGAGCACCTTGGAGACGGTCATGCAGAAGAACACTTCCGTCAGAACCGAGCCGCAGAGGTGGATGTTCGCGAACAGGGGGATGCCAAACTGGATCATATCCTTGCGCAGCACCTTGCTCTTGTTGGCGCACTGCAGGGCCACAGCCAGGGTGGCGGCGCTGGACATGGTGCCCACGGCGGTCAGGTAAGCGGGGCCGTAGTGACGGACCACTTCCAGCGGGTTCTTGCCGGAATAGGCGCCGGCCACACCGTACAGGACCGCCATCCACAGATAGTGGCCGATCATGACGATGACGATCACGATCAGGAACACGGGCAGCTGCTTGGTGATGGTGCCCTCCCAGGAGAGGCCCAGGAAGGTGGCGGTGATGAACACCGGCAGGACGGGGATGACCACCTTGGTCACGATGTCCAGCACGATGTCCTGGAACTCGATCAGCACCTTGGTGGTGGTGCCGGCCTTGGTCCACACGGCGGCCAGGCCGATCAGCACGCTGAACACCAGAGCGCTCATGACGGACATGATCTGGGGGATATCCAGCTGGAACACCGCGGTGGGCAGCTCACGCAGGCCGTCCATCGAGCTGGCGATGTTCAGGTTGGGGATGATGCCATAGCCGGCGCCCATGGACAGAAGGGCGGCCAGCAGGCTGGAGACGTAGGCCAGCATCAAAGCGATGCCCAGCATCTTGGTGGCGCTGTTGCCCAGCTTGGTGATCGACGGCGCGATGAAGCCGATGATGATCAGCGGCACGCAGAAGTTGATCAGCTGGTTCAAAATGTACTTAACGGTGACCACGACCTGCATGACCGGGTCGCCCCAGCCGCCTTCCGGGATCACAAGGCCGAGCAGAATGCCCAGGATAATGCCTATCAGCAGCCGCGCCGGCAGGCTTGTAAGTAACTTCTTCATACAAAATTCCTCTCTTCCCTTTATGCTGTGTCCTCTTCTCTCAAAGCAGCGCTTTCAGAGCTCTGCAAAAATGCCCTTCTCTGCCTTCTCCTTACTTCTTGTTGAGCATCATGTGCAGGATGGCCGCGTCCAGCGGGCCGGAGCCCTGATTGCCCAGTTCGGCAAAGTTGTCGATGGTGTGCTCGGGATCGGTCTCCACGATGCCGTCGGTGTTCTGCACGCGCACGCCGCGCAGGGCCATGAAGGCGGCCTGGAAAGCAGCGTTGACGCAGGAGGAGATCTTCAGCGCGCAGTCGGCCTTGGCGCCGTCGCACAGCATGCCGGCCACGTTGCCGATCATGTTGGGCACCGCGCGGCAGACGGCGTCATAGTCGCCGCCCAGCAGGTAAGTAATGGCGCAGGCGGAACCGGTGCCGGCCACGGTGGCGCCGCACAGAGCGCTCAGACGGCCGAACTTGGACTTGATGCGGATGGCCACCAGATGGCTCATGGTGACGGCGCGGAGCATCTTGTCTTCGGGGATGTCCTTCCACTTGGCCAGAGCCACGGTGGGCATGGTGGCGGTGATGCCCTGGTTGCCGCTGCCGGAGTTGGCGACCACGGAGTAGGGCGCGCCGGCCATGCGGGCGTCGGCGCCGGCGGCGGTGACCATCATGGAGTTGGTGACCATGTCCCAGGTCATCAGGCCGTCGTGGCAGTTGCGGCGCAGGTTGGGGCCGATGGCCAGGCCGTAATCCTTTTCAAGGCCGCGCTCGCAGATGGCGCTGTTCACGCTCACCGCGCTGCGGATGATGTCGATGGGGTCGTTCATGGGGTCCAGTTCCTTGTCGCAGAAATCATAGATCTTGCGAAGGGTCAGGAACTCGGCGATCTCCTCGGGGGTGACCACGTCCTTGTCGCTGCCGCCGGCAGCGCTGCCGCCGGCCGTCATGACGCTCTCGCCGTCCACCTCAAGGGCGATCAGGTTGGTGTGCAGGTCGGCGATGACCGCACGGGCGGTGTGGGTGTCGCCATGGGCGATGACCTCGATGTACAGCTTCTGAGGCACGTCGGCGTGGCCCACGACCACCTTGCCGCTCTCCACCAGAAGCTCGGCAGCTTTGTACACATCGTCCGACACGCCGTTGATGACTTCCAGCTGCTTTTCCGGGGCCGCGGCGCAGGCGCCGATGGCCGAGGCATAGCCCATGCCGGTGTATTTGGTGCCGGGGATGCCGGCCGCCATGGCGTTCTTCAGAATGTTGGTGGAGGCGTTGACTTCCATACGCCGGATCACCTCGCCCCGCTTGTTCAGCTCGGCGCCCGCGTAAGCGCCGGTGAGGGCGACGGCGCCCGGCTCGGTACAGCCGGTAGCCAGCTCCATCTCGCTGTTCAAAATGCGGAAGAACATCGTCTTGTCCATACTCTCGCTCTCCTGTTCTCTCTCTTCGGCCCACGAACGGCGAAGCCCGCGGCGGCCGTGCCGCGGCTCCGGCGCGGAGATCCCCGCGCGTTTTTCCATCGACGCCGGCGCGTTCGCCCGGCTTTTCACCTTCATTTTAGCACTTTTCAAGGGTATGTCAATAATTTCTCGCCGTGATAATTTATTATTATCATAATGCCCAAGTATTTATGAATAATTTGTTAATTGTGCTGACGATTTCTTGCTTTTTTGCCCTCTGTTTGCATTTTGAGTGTGTGAGTGTTATACTGAAAAAGTGTCATATGTTATCAAAAAAGCAAGCAATTTGACACAGGCGCACTGTCGTTTGTATGCAATGAGGGGCGTACGGAAATGCATATCATTCTGGAGCAGTATAAAACGCTGGTGGAGTTTCTGGGCCAGGCCCTGGGCAGCGATTATGAGGTGGTGCTGCACGATCTGAGCGAGGGCAACAACGCCATCGTGGCCATCGTGAACGGGCACATCAGCGGGCGCAGCATGGGCGCGCCGCTGACGGCGCTGGCCCTGCGCTTTCTGGCGGACAAGGAGTACGAACAGCACGACTACAAGGTGGGCTACCGGGGCGTTTCCCGCAAGAACGGGAACCTGCGCTCCTCCACCATGTTCATCAAGGACGAGGCGGGTCAGGTCATCGGCATGCTGTGCATCAACTTTGACCCCTCCCGGGGCATCCAGGCGGCCAACGACATCCTGACCATGTGCGGCATGCCGCCGGTGAGCTGCACGCCCCAGACAGAGGAAGAGGAAGCGCCCCAGAGCACCGAGATCTTTGTGAGCAACATCCCCGACGTGGTGCGGGGAGCCATCGAGGAGGTCACCGGCCGGGCGGGCATGCCCAGCAGCCGGCTGACCATGGAGGAGAAAATACGCATCGTGGAGGCGCTGCAGCAGGCGGGGCTGTTCCATCTGAAGGGCGCGGTGAGCGAGGTGGCCGCCCAGCTGGGCTCCAGCGAGGCCACCATCTACCGCTATCTGAGCAAGCTGAAAAACTGAAAAGAGCGCGGGAAATTTTCCCGCGCTCTTTTTATATTATGTTATGCGAGCAGCTCCCCCACCAGGTCCGCCAGAAGCAGCACCAACACGCAGAGCATCATGGGGCGGATGAACTTCGCGCCCTTTTTCAGCGCCATGCCGCTGCCCAGCAGGTGGCCGATGATGCCAAACACCGCCGCCGGCAGGGCCACGGCGTAGAGCACCTTGCCCGCGGTGACCATGGTGATGACCGAGGCGTAGTTGCTGGCAAGGTTCAAAAGCTTTGCGTTGCCGGAGGCGCTGCGCAGGTCGTAGCCCATGAACATGCAGAAGGCCAGGATGGCGAAGGTGCCGGTGCCGGGGCCGATGAGGCCGTCGTAGCTGCCGATGAAAAAGCCGATGGCCGCCGCCTTCCACCACTTGCCCGCCCCCTGGCGCAAGGCGGGCCGGTCGGGGCCGGTCAGGTCCCGCCGGGCGAGGATGATGACCGCCGCCACCGGCAGCATCACCAGCAGGATGAGCTTGAGGGACGCGTCCGGCAGAAGCAGCACCACCTGGCTGGCCAGGGCGCTGCCCATAAAGCTGGCCGCGGCGGCCGCGAGGCCCACCTTGAGTTCCAGCGCGCCGTTTTTGAAAAAGCGGGCGGTGGAGAAGGTGGTGCCCACCGCCGACGAGAGCTTGTTGCAGCCGTAGACATAGTGCATGGGCAGACCCACCGCCATGTAGGCGGGCAGGGCGATGAGCCCGCCGCCGCCCGCGGCAGCGTCCACAAAGCCCGCAAGGCCCACCATCGCGCACAAAAACAGCATCGCCGGCAAAGAGAGCGGCAGCCAGTCCAGCATAAAAAGGTCACTTCCCCGTTTCGAGCTGCGGCCCGTTTTGCCGCACGGTATTGAGGATAGCACAAACCGCCCGCCGGGACAAGCCCCTTTTTCCGGGCAGCAAAAGGGCCCCTCTTTTCCCGGGAAAAGAGGGGCCCTTGTTTTTCCTTTTCAGCGGCCCAGCACAAAGCGCTCCAGCGCCTTGGCCACGCCGTCGTTGTCATTGGTGTCGGTGACGAAGCGGGCCGCCGACTTCACCGCCGGGGCGGCGTTGCCCATGGCCACCCCCACCCCCGCGCGGCGCAGCATGGGCAGGTCGTTGCCCGCGTCGCCGCAGGCCATGATGAAGGCGGGCTCGATGCCCAGCCGCCGGCCCAGGGCCAGCAGGCCCTCGGCCTTGTCCACCCCTTTGGCGTTCAGCTCGATGCCCACCGCGCTGGAGGCGCTCACCTCAAAGCGGCCGCTCTCTTCCAGCAGCCGCCAGGCTTCCAGGCGCTGGGCGGGGTGAGTGAAAAAGAGGTTGGCCTTTTCGATGGCCGCCTGCTGCCCGGCGAAGGCGTGCACGTTTTCCACCGAACGGCGGCTGGACCGCAGATAGCCCGCCATGCCGGGGGGCGCCCAGTCCTCCGCCCGCTCCAGCTTCGCGGCTTCGCTGTAGCCCCAGCCGTCCAGGAACAGGTCCATCACCCGGTCAAAGCCGGCGGTGAGGTCCCAGGCGTAAAACCAGTCCTCCCGGCTCATCCAGCGGCGCTCGGCCACCTGCCCGGCGGCCAGGTCCACCAGGGTGGCTCCGTTGGCGGTGACCGCCCAGTCCACTCCGGGGATGGAGGTGAAGGCCTTCGGCAGGCCGCCCCAGGGCCGTCCGCTGGCGGGCACCACAAGGCAGCCCGCGGCGATGCAGGCGCGGATGGCCTGTTCGGTGCGCATGGTGAGCTGCCCGGCGCTGTTCAGAAGGGTGCCGTCGATGTCCAGCCCCACAAGGCGAATGCCCAGTCCGCTCATTGTTTGCCCAGCTCCTTGTTCTTTTCAAAGCTTTCCAGCACGGCGCTCATCACCGCGGCGCGCATCCCGCCCTTTTCCAGGGCGTAGACCCCGGCGATGGTGCTGCCGCCGGGGCTGCACACCTCGTCCTTCAGCTGGCCGGGGTGGCGGCCGGTGGCCAGCACCATGCCCGCCGCGCCCACCAGGGTCTGGGCGGCGTACTCCATGGCCTTGGGCCGGGGCAGGCCGCAGGCCACGCCCCCGTCCGCCAGGGCCTCGATGAACTGATACACGAAGGCCGGCCCGCAGCCGGACACCGAGCTGGCCGCGTCGATGAGGCGCTCTTCCAGCGCGTCGAACCGGCCCGCGCCCACCATCTTGTCGCAGAATTCCTCCACGTCGGCGGCGGCCACCCGCCCGTTGGCGGCATAGAGGATCATCCCCTCGCCGATGGCGGCGGGGGTGTTGGGCATGATGCGCAGGATGGGGGCCTCAAAGCCCAGCATCTCCTCCAGCCGGGCGATGGTGAGGCCGGCGGCCATGCTCACCAGCACATATCCCCCGCCCCGCTCTTCCAGCGTGGGCGCGAGGGCGGCCAGCATGTCCCCCATCATCTGGGGCTTGACCCCCAGGAAGATGAACTTTGCCTCCCGGGCCACGGCGGCGTTGTCCATGGCGATGTCGCAGTCCAGCTCCTCGGCCAGGGCCACCGCCTTGTCCAGCGTGCGGTCGGTGAGCACCACCTGCTCCGGCCGCCAGCGGCAGGCCGCCCGGGCCAGCGCGCCGCCCATGTTGCCGGCGCCGATGAATCCGAAGGTATAACCCATGTTGCACCCCTCCTTTTTATTTAAGAAGAGCATAACACACTTTGCCCCGGCGTGCAAAGAAAAAACGCCGACTGTGGGCCAAAAGCGACCGACTGTGGAAAAACCGTTGAAATCCCCCGGCCCTTTCTTTATAATGGCCGTACAGGGAGGCGATGGAGATGAAAGTGGAAGTTGTGCTGGACGCGGCCTGCACCGAGCCGGAACTGACCCTGCGCACCGCCGCCGTGACGGGCGAGGTGGAGCAGCTGCTGCGCCGCCTGAGCGAACAGCCGCCTCTTTTGTGCGGCGAGCGGACAGGGCGGCTGGAAGTGCTGGATCCGGACGCCCTGGTGCGGGTGTACGCCGCGGCGGGCAGGGTGTACGCCGTGACCGAAAAGGGCGAACATCTGCTGCGGATGCGGCTGTACGAGGCGGAGGCCCGGCTGGCGGGGCGGCGCTTCGTGCGCATCTCCCACTCGGAGCTGGTAAATCTGGACTGGGCGGAGAGCTTCGACACCAGCCTTTCCGGCACCATCTGCGTGCGGCTGAAAAACGGCGGGACCTGCTATGTATCCCGCCGGTATGTGCCCGCCATCAAACAAATCCTGGGGATATGAGGTGATCATGATGAAAAAAGTGCTTCGCTGTGCGGCGCAGGGCGCGCCGTTGGGTCTGGCCACCGGCTACGCCATCACCATCCTGCTGTCCTTTTTCTGGGGCGGCGGCGAGTATCTGGCCGTGATGCCGGCCATGACCGAGGCCATGGGCAGCGAGGCCGCCGCCGTGGCAGTGCAGGCGCTGCTGTGCGCCGGCATCGGCGCGGCCTTCTCCGCCCTGTCGCTGGTGTGGCGGCGGGAGGACTGGAGCTGCGCCAAACAGACCGCCGTATATTTTCTGGGCGCTTCGCTGGCGATGCTGCCCTCCGCCTGGCTGGCCCACTGGATGGAACACAGCCTGGCGGGCTTCCTGAACTATTCCGCCATCTTCCTCGCACTGTTCCTGGTCTTCTGGCTGGCCGGCTGGGCCGCCGCCCGGCGCACGGCGCGGCAGCTGAACAAAGGGCTGCGCCGGAACGGCTGACACGCAAAAAAGCGTCCTCCCGCCGGGGAGGACGCTTTTCCCTGTAATGTGTCTTTGCTCAAATCGGAACCGGTGGGCTGAAACATGTTATAATACAGGCACCATCCGCCCACTTTTTTGTAAAGGAGTACAGCTCATGAAAAAAGCACAGACACTCAAAGCCTTGCTGCCGGCCGTATATTGCGTTCCTTTCGCCTTTCTTGCCGCTTGGGCCGATGCGACCCATGGAACAATGCTGTTTTACGGCATCATGGCCGCGGGGCTCGCCCTTTTATGCTGGTGCGCTCTGAGAACGGGTGATATCCCCATTATTTTCATCGGCAATGCTTTGAGTTTCATTTCATCCTGTGTGGCTGCAAAACTATCCGGAGTCGGCCCGATGGGTGACTACTTCAAACCTTTTACGCTTTATTCTCTGATCGCGGTTGCTTCTGCCGTTTCCATCGCCATTCATATTATCGTCGTGTTGATTTGTAAAGCCATCAAAAAGAGTAGAAAGCGCTGAAAGGAGCGAGGCTGAAATGAGCCTCGCTCCTTTTTTGTCTGCCGCCGTCTCCCGAAAGCCTGGCCGCGCTCACTCGTAGCGCAGGGCCTCGATGGGGTCCAGCTTGGCGGCCTTGTTCGCCGGGTAATAGCCGAAGAACACGCCGATGGCCATGGAGAAGCCCACCGCGATGAGAATGGCAGAGAGGCTGGGTTTTGCGGCGTAGCCCAGCAGGGACGCGCCCACGCTGCCCAAAACCACGCCCAGGGCCACGCCCAGCGCGCCGCCCACCAGACAGATGACCACCGCCTCGGTGATGAACTGGAGGCGGATGTCGCCCCGGCGGGCGCCCAGGGCCTTGCGGGTGCCGATCTCCCGGGTGCGCTCGGTGATGCTCACCAGCATGATGTTCATCACGCCGATGCCGCCCACCAGCAGGCTGATGGCCGCGATGGCGCTGATGGCCAGCTTGACGGTGTTCAGCATGCTGGTCATCTCCTCGATGAGGCTCTCCATGCTGGTGGCGGTGACGGTCCAGCTCTCGTTGCGGGTGTAGAAACTGGAGAAGAAGGCCTCGGTCTCGTCCAGGAAGGCGGTGGTGTCGGTGCCGGCCGCGGCCACCACCGTGAAGTTCTGGTAGCCCTCGTCCGTTTCGCCCAGCTTTTGGGCCGCCGCCAGCGGGATGTACATCTCGGTGACCGGGTCCTCGCCGGTCATGCTGAAGTAGCCGCTGTCGTCGTATTCATAGACGCCCGCCACATAGAAGGTGAGCAGCTTCTGGCCCACCGTGACCTGAAAGCTCTGGCCCAGCACCGAGGAATCGGCGCGGCCGAACAGGGTCTCGCAGGCCAGGTCGCTGACCACCGCCAGCTGGCGCTCGCCGTCGGAATCCTTGATGAAGCGCCCGCAGAGCAGTTCCAGCTCGTTGGCGTCGGCATACTGGGCGTTGACGCCGGTCACCTGGACGGAGGCGGTGTCCTCGCCGCTGCCCACCGTGCCGCTGCCCAGGCCGCTCTCCAGGGAGATGGCGTAGATGCTGTCGGCGTAGGCGGTCTGGTATTCCTCCAGCATGGCGTCGGAGATGAGGTCCTCCTCGGAGGGCTGGGCCATGCTGAACATGCGCACCCCGCCGCCGGAGTCGCTCTCGGTCTTCTGCTGCAGGCTGACGGTGATGTTGCCCACGCCGAAGCTCTGGAGGCTGTCGGCGAGGGAGCCGGAGAGGGAGTCGCCCACCGTGACGATGGCGATGACCGAGCCGATGCCGATGATGATGCCCAGCATGGTGAGCAGGGCGCGCATCTTGCCCGCCCAAAGGCTGGCAAAGGCCATGCGGATGTTGTCAAGCACTGCGGCCCGCCCCCTTCCTCTCGGAGATGATGCGCCCGTCCCGCAGCGTGAGGATGCGCTGGCACTCCTGGGCCAGCTGCTGGCTGTGGGTGATGAGCACGATGGTCATGCCCTGGCGGTGCAGCTCGTGAAAGATGTCCATGACGGTGCGGCTGGTGGCGGAGTCCAGCGCGCCGGTGGGTTCGTCCGCCAAAAGCAGCGCCGGCTCGTTCGCCAGCGCCCGGGCGATGGCCACCCGCTGCTTCTGCCCGCCCGAAAGTTCGTTCGGCTCGTGGCTGGCCCGCTCGCTCATGCCCACCTGGGCCAGCAGCTCCTTCGCCCGCTTTGCCCGCTGGCGGGCGGGCACCCGGGCATAGAGCAGGGGCAGCTCCACGTTTTTCTGGGCGCTGGTGCGCCCGATGAGGTTGAAGGTCTGGAACACAAATCCTATCTTGCGGTTGCGGATGGCGGAAAGGGCGCTGTCCTTCGCTTTGCCCACGTCCACCCCGTCCAGGGTGTAGCTGCCCTCGGTGGGGCGGTCCAGCACGCCGATGATGTTCATCAGGGTGGACTTGCCGCTGCCGCTCTCGCCCACGATGGCCACGAACTCGCCGGGCCAGACCTCCAGGTCGATGCCGTGGAGAATTTCCAGCTCGTTGGGCTTGCCGATGTAATAGCGTTTGACGATGCCGTGCATCTCAATGATGGGCTGCTGCATGGCCGTCAGCCTCCCATCCCGGGCCGGCCGCCGCCCATGTTGCCGCCGCCACCGCCGGAGAGCATGGCCCCGCCGCCGTCCGCGGGCGCGGCGATGACCACTCCACCGCCGCCCATCATCATGTCGGAGGGGGTGGTCACCTCTTCAGTGGCTTCCTCCAGGCTGGCGCTGGCCCGCACGATCATGCCCTCTTCCAGGTCCACGCCGCTGACTTCGGCGTAGTAGTCGTTGGTGGCGCCCACCACCACCTGCACTTCCTCAAAGACGGGCTCGCCGTTCTCTTCGCCGGACTGGACATAGATGACGGAGGTGCCGTCCTCCTTTTCCTCGATGGCGTCCAGGGGCACGGTGAACACGTCCTCGGTGGTGGACTGGATGATCTGCACCTTGGCGTTGGTGCCGATGAGCAGGCCGCTGTTTTCGTCGTCCACCGTCACCTCGGCGGAGAAGGTGCTGGAAGAGGAGCCGCCGCCGGAGGCGGTGGGCGAGATCTGGGTGAGGGTGCCGTTGATCTCGCCGTCGATCACGTCGCTGGTGATGACGGCGTGCATGCCCTCGCTGACGCTGTCGATGTCATACTCGGCGATGGTGATGGAGATCTTCAGGCTGTCGGTGTCCTGGATGGTGGCGGCGGCGCCGTCGATAGCGCTGCCCACCGTGGCGTTCACCGCGGTGACCTTGCCGGAGGTCTCGGCCTTCAGGGTGCATTTTTCCAGCTGGGACTGCAGTTCTTCCAGCTCGTCGCTCTCGCCGGCCTTGTTGTAGTTTTCCAGGGCGGTGTCGCGGCTTTCCTCAGCGGTCTCGCTGGTCTTGATGGCGTTCTCGTAGGTGGTCTTGGCCTGCTCGTAGGCGGTCTGGGCCTGGTTGTAGGCGCTGGAAAGGGCGGTGTAATTGGAGGCGGACTGGGCCGTCTGCAGATTGGCCTCAGCGGTCTTGAGGGTCTGCTCGGCAGACTTGTACTCCCCGTTGGCCTTCACCAGCGCATCCGCCAGGGCGGACAGGTCCGCCGCCGTGGAGGCGGCCTCGGAGGTGGCGGAGGTCACCGGGTCGCCGTTCTCGTCCACGGTGCCGCCGGCGGCGGTGTAGGCGTTCAGCGCCGCCTGCCGGGCGTTCAGCTTGGTGAGCAGGTCGGCGTTGGCGGCGTCCACCTCGGCCTGGTAACTCTTCACCGCGGCCGCCGCGGTCTCGTAGGCGCTCTTGGCGGAATCCCGCTCGTCCTCGGCCTCCTTCATGTCGTCGTAGGTGCTCTTGACGTTCTCTTCCGCCTCGGTGAGGCTGGCCTGGGCCTTTTCATACTGCTTCTGGGCTTCGGCCTTTGCGTCGGCCAGGCTCTCCTGCAATTTCCGGATGCTCTCCTCCAGCTCGGAGGTGTCCAGGGTGCAGATAACGTCCCCTTCCTCCACCGAGTCGCCCACCTGCACGTTCACCGTTTTCACGGTGTATTTCAGGTCGGTGGTCACGTTGGACACATCGCTGCTCTGCACCGTGCCGGTGGCGCTGATGGAGTCCTCCAGGGTGCCCTTTTGCAGGGTGACGGTGCGCACATAGCTGCCGCCCGCGGCGGGCAGGCTCACCGGGCGCACAAAGCGCCCCCGCAGCAAAAAGGCGGCCGCCGCCGCGGCCACCACCAGCAGCGCCAGTGCGATGACTGCTTTTTTGTGCCGGCCGGCAAAGGCAGCCGCGCCCGCACAGGCAGTTTTGATCTTGCTCATAAAATAATTCCCCCATTGTTCCTTGTCTTCGCCCGGGCCGGGCGAACGCTACGGTGTATTCTACGGGGGGATTGTGAAATCAGCCGGAAAGAACGGTGAAAATTTTGTGGAGGCGCACAAAAAGAAGACCGCGGAGGCCTTTGGGGGCCTCCGCGGCGTTCTTTATGAGAGAGAAGTAAGAGAGCTTTTTCAGTTTTTCGCCTTTTCCTTGTCCAGACGGCCGGTGTATTCCCGGAACAGCCCGAAGAACTTCTTGCTCAGCAGCAGGATGGCGATCATGTTGGGGATGACGATGAAGCCCACGGCCATGTCCGCCAGAGACCAGATGGCCTCGATGGGCATGGTCACCGCCAGGATGGGCGGCACGAAGAAGAACCACTGCAGGTACTTCAGGGCCTTCTCACCGAACAGATACTCGGTGCTGGTGCGGTACTCCACGAAGAAGCCCAGGTAGCTGGAATAGGTGAACAGGATGATGGCAACGCACAGGATGTAGGTGCCCCACTGGCCCCAGACGGTCTCGAAGGCGTTCAGGGTGAGCACCGCGCCGGTGGCGCCGCTGCTCCACACGCCGCTGGTGATGACGGCCAGAGCGGTGAGGGTGCAGATGACGATGGTGTCGATGAAGACCTCCAGCACGCCGTACATGCCCTGATGCACGGGGTGGTCGGTCTGGGCGGTGGCGTGCACGGTGGCGGCGGTGCCTTCACCGGCCTCGTTGGAGAAGATGCCGCGGGAAGCGCCGCGGCCCATGGCCAGCGCCAGGGTGGAACCGGCGAAGCCGCCCACCGCGGGCATGGGAGCAAAAGCGTACTTGAAGATCATGCCAAAGGCCTCGGGCACGTTGGCGATGTTGGCGATGACCACCACCAGGGTGCCCACGATGTACAGCAGGCACATGGGAGGAACGACCTTGCCGCAGAAGTTGCCGATCTTCTCCACGCCGCCGCGCACGATGATGAACACGCTCAGGGCCACCAGCACCACGCCGCTGACGATGAGGGGGATGCCGAAGGTCTCCTGGGCAGAGGTGGCCAGGGTGTTGGTCTGCACGAAGCAGGCGTCGGTGACCACCAGCACGAACAGGGCAACGGCGTAGAAGCCGCCCAGGAACTTGCCCAGGCCGCCGCCCAGGCCCTCACGGATGTAGTGCATGGGGCCGCCGTAGAACTCGCCGTTTTCGCCCTTCTTGCGGTAGGCCACCGACAGGGTGACCTCGGCCATCTTGGTCATCATGCCCACCAGGGCGATGACCCACATCCAGAACACGGCGCCGGGGCCGCCCACGGCGATGGCCGCCGCCACACCGGCGATGTTGCCGCTGCCGACGGTGCCCGCCAGCACGGTGGACAGTGCCTGATAGGGCTTGAGCTGGCCCTCGCCCTGGGAGCTGTCGCTGTCCTTCTTGAACACCTCGCCCACGGTCTTTTTCAGCACGGTGCCGAACTTGCGGATCTGGAAGAAGCCGGTGCCGATGGTGAGATACAGGCCCACGCCCACCATCAGGATCATCAGCGGCGTCCCCCACAGGAATTCTGTGATGCTTACCAGTTTGTCAAACATGATCCTTGCCTCCTTTTAATATATCGTCAGCCGCCCTCCTCGGGGTGCGGCCGAAGCTCAAAAACTGGGGTGCAGGCCGTCCCACACGATGCGGCGGTAGTTGGCCCGGTCGGTGTCGCCCTCGGTGGAGAAGCACAGCACGCGGGAATTCCCGTTCAGCTGCAGCGCCTCACGCAGCCAGTCCAGGCTCTCGTTCTGCATGACTTCCGCCACAAAGCCCAGGGTGGCCGCGCCGCTCTCGCCGGAGATGACCCGCACATCGCCCGGCATGGGGTTGCCCAGCACGCGCATGCCCTTGGCCGCCACATAGTCCGGGCAGGAGACGAAGTTGTCGGCGTGGTCCCGCAGGACCTCCCAGCCGATGGTGCAGGGCTCGCCGCAGGCAAGGCCCGCCATGATGGTGTCCATCCGGCCGGTGACGAAGTGCAGCTTGCCGTCGTTGGCCTGGGCGGTGCGGTAGATGCAGTCCGCCTTGTTGGGCTCCACGATGGTGATGATGGGCCGCTCCTCATCGCCGTAAAGGTCGGCGAAGAAGCCGGTCAGGCCGCCGCTCAGCGCGCCCACGCCCGCCTGCAGGAAGATGTGGGTGGGCCGCTGGGCACGGATCTGTTCCAGCTGCTGCACCGCTTCCAGCGCCATGGTGGTGTAGCCCTGCATGATCCAGGCGGGGATATCCTCATAGCCTTCCCAGGCGGTGTCCTGCACCATGACCCAGCCGTACTTCTCGGCGCCCTCGTTGGCAAGGCGCACCGCGTCGTCGTAGTTCAGGTCGGTGATGGAAGCGTCCGCCCCCAGGGCCTGGATGTTGTGCAGACGCTCCAGCGCGGAGCCCTGGGGCATGTAGACCACAGCCTTCTGCTTGAGGCGGTTGGCCGTCCAGGCCACGCCGCGGCCGTGGTTGCCGTCGGTGGCGGTGACAAAGGTGATCTCGCCCAGCTTGGCCCGCACCTCGTCGCTCACCAGCTTTTCATAGGGCAGCTCGCTGATGTCCATGCCCAGCCGGCCGGCGATGTAGCTGCCGATGGCGTAGCTGCCGCCCAGCACCTTGAAGGCGTTCAGGCCGAAGCGGTAGCTCTCGTCCTTGACGTAGACACTGCCCAGGCCCAGTTCGCCCGCAAGCCCGCCCAGATTCACCAGCGGGGTGGGGGTGTATTCCGGGAAGCTGGCGTGGAACGCCTGCACCTTTTTGGCGTTCTCGCAGCCAAAGCGTTTCACGTCCGACAGGCCCGTGCTCTCGTGGGAGCAGTGGACCGCCTTGAAGCTCTCGTTCATCTCCAATTACCTCTTTTCCGTGTTCCTCGGCGCATATTTCCGGTGGAGAAATATGCGATATATTGCATATTGAATATAGCGCCTTTATGCAACTTTTTCAACCTCTTTTTTGAAGAGTGAAGATTTTTCGTGCACAAGCGTGCATGGAAAGGGCGCAGAAAGGGATTTTGGCGCGGTTTTGTTGCACCCGATTTGCGGGCGTAGTATAATGATGTGATAGCACAGACCCAAGTTTACTGTTAAAGGAGTCCTATCATGCCGGTCCCTCAAGACACCCAGCCCCTGCAGCCCACCACGGCCAAGGAGCGGGTGCTGCAAACTCTGGCCCAGTGGCTCGTGGACGGAACGCTGGAGCCGGGCGAGCGCCTTTATGACGAGCAGCTCTCCCGCTATTTCCAGGTGAGCCGAACGCCCGTTCGGGAGGCGCTGCAGGTCCTGGCGGAAAAAGGGCTGGTGGAGATCCTGCCCGGGCGAGGCACCCGGGTCACGCCCATCGACCTTGCGTCGCTGCGGCAGAGCTATCCCCTTTTGTCTCATCTGCACGGATACGCGGTGCGGCTGGCCTTCCCCCTTGTGAACGACGAGGTCATCCGGGAGCTGAAGGCCCGCAACCTGGAATTATACCACTGCCTTTCCACCGGCGACCAGCTGCGCACCCAGGCGGCGGACGAGCAGTTCCATCAGGTGCTGCTGGACCTGGCGGCCAACAAGTATCTGAGCGCCTTCATCAGCGACCTGTCCATCCACATCGCCCGCACCGAGGTGCAGTTCTTCAAGCACAACGAGTTCCGCTCCCAGTCGGTGCAGGGCCACGAACAGATCATCGACGCGCTGCAGCGCCGGGACCTGGAAGGGGCGGTGCAGGCCACCGAGGACAACTGGATGCTGAACTTCCATCTGGTCATCGAGCCCGCCCTGCGCAAGCTGGAGGCGGACCGGCCGTGACGGGCGCTGAAAACAAAACGAAAACCGGGCGGGGCCTTCCCTTTGAGGGAAGGCCCCGCCCGTCTTTGTCTTATCTGGTTTTTGCGGCCCGCCGGGCGCGCTTTCTGCGCCTTGCCGAAGCCCGCGCCGCCCCGAAGAGCAGCAGCGCCGCCAGCACCGCCGCCGCGATGAAGGCGGGGGCAAAGGGACCCAGCTGTTCCTTATAGTAGAGCCAGGCGCTGCGCCGGCATGCGCCGGCGGTGACCAGCTCCACCGTGCCCACCGCTTCGCCGTCCACATAGACCACGGCCCGGCCCGCCGCCTGCCCGGCTTGCACCGGGGCCTCCAGCGTCTCGGGCACGTCCTCCGCCACCACCTCCACGGTGCTGTCCGCGCACTGGAGGGTGGTGAGGGTGGAGGCGGCGTAGAGGGCCACCGTGTCGGCCTCGGCGCACCACTTCACCGGCACGCTGGCCACGGGGGTCTCGGTGTTGGGCAGGGCCACCGGCCAGAAGTTCACCAGCGCCCAGTCGTAGAGGTCGGCGGTGGTGTGGAAGGCCCAGTTGAAGCCGTCCTCCGCCAGCTGGATGGGCGCGCCCATCACCACCAGCAGCCAGGTCATGCCCCCCGACTCGGCGCTGGACACGAAGCACCGGCCCGCCTCGTCGGTGAAGCCGGTCTTGATGCCCCGGATGTAGGGGCGGTAGAGTTCCTGGTCCGGCAGCTGCATCACGTTGGTGGTGGTGATGTAGTAGGCCGCGCCCTCGGGGGCGTCGGCGCTCTCGGGCGTGGTGTGCATGTTGGTGAGGGGCATCCAGTAGCCGGTCTGGGTGACCACCTCCATCAGCAGGTCGTTCTCCCGGAAGGCCCTGCCGATGAGGAACATGTCCCAGGCGGTGGAATGGTTGCCGTATTCCAGGCCGTAGAGGCCGTGGGCGCAGGTGAAGTTGGTGTTCTCGCACCCAAGCTCCGCGGCCCGGGCGTTCATCCTGTCAAAGAAGGCCTGCATGTTCCCATTGCCCAGGTAATAGGCGATGGCGCTGGTCGCGTCGTTGCCGCTGGGCAGAAGGCAGGCGTAGAGCAGGCTTTCCAGCGTGACCGTCTCCCCTATCTTCAGGTCCGCGTCCGAGCCGTTCTCCGCCTGGATGCGGTCGAACTCTTCGGAAAGGCCCTCGGGGATGGTGAAGGTGGCGGAGAGGTCCTCGCCGCTCTCCGCCAGAAGCAGGGCGGTCATCATTTTTGTCAGGCTGGCGGCGGCCCGCACTTCGCGGGAATTCTTTTCGTACACCACCGTGTCGGTGTCCACATTGTAGAGCACCACCGCCTCGGCGTTCACCGCGCCTTCCGGCGGGTCCCACCCGGCGGCGGCGGAAAGACCCCAGGTCAGCGCCGCCGCAAGGGCCAGCGCCAGGGCCAGGAATTTTTTCATCACGTCCCGTTTCCTCCCGTTTTTTGCTCCTTTCATTATACGGGAAGGAAGGCCGCCTTACAACCAACAAAAACTCCCGCCGCCCGAAAAGGGCGGCGGGACGGTGTTTACGGGTTCGTTTGCTCGGGCAGGGGCTGGCGGTTGAGGATCTCCATGAACTCCTCGCCGGTGATGCTCTCCCGCTCCATCAAAAAGGCAGCCAGCTCGTGGAGCTTGTCGATGTTCTCCTTGAGGATGCCCGTGGCCTTTTCGTGGGCCTCCTTGATGATGGAAAGCACCTCTTCGTCGATCTTTTCGGCGGTGCCTTCGCTGCAGGCCAGGGTGGAGTCGGCATTGAGGTACTTGCCGGCGGTGGTCTCCAGGGCCATCATGTCGAACTGGCGGCTCATGCCCAGGCGGGTGACCATCGACCGGGCAAGGCGGGTGGCCTGCTCGATGTCGCCCGACGCACCGGAGGTGTAGCTGCCGAAGATGAGTTCCTCGGCGGCCCGGCCGCCGGTGAAGGTGGCGATCTTGTTCAGCGCCTCCTGGCGGCTGAGGAGGTTCGTTTCCTCCTGGGGCACCTGCATGGTGTAGCCCAGCGCCCCGGAGGTGCGGGGGACGATGGTGATTTTCGTCACGGGGGCGCTTTCGGTCTGTTTGGCGGCCACCAGGGCATGGCCGATCTCGTGGTAGGCCACGATGCGCTTTTCCTTCTGGCTGAGCACCTTGTTCTTGCGCTGGTAGCCGGCGATCACCGTCTCCACCGCTTCCTCCAGGTCGCTCTGGCGCACGATGCGCCGCCCGTTCTTCACCGCCAGCAGCGCCGCCTCGTTGATCATATTGGCCAGCTCCGCGCCGGAGGCGCCGGAGGTGGCCCGGGCGATGGCCATGTAGTCCACGTTCTCGTCCATCATGACCTTTTTGGCGTGCACCTTCAAAATGGCGGCGCGGCCTTCCAGGTCGGGCAGCTCCACCGGGATGCGCCGGTCGAAGCGGCCCGGGCGCAAAAGGGCTTTGTCCAGCGTTTCGGGGCGGTTGGTGGCGGCCAGGATGATGACGCCCTTGGAGCCGTCGAAGCCGTCCATCTCGGTGAGCAGCTGGTTCAGCGTCTGCTCCCGCTCGTCGTTGCCGCCGATGCCGCCCGCGCCGTCACGGCTTTTGCCGATGGTGTCGATCTCGTCGATGAACACGATGCAGGGGGCCTTCTGGGCGGCCTGGCGGAACAGGTCCCGCACACGGGCCGCGCCCATGCCCACGAACATCTCCACGAATTCCGAGCCGGAGATGGAGAAGAAGGGCACATGGGCCTCGCCCGCCACCGCCTTGGCCAGCAGGGTCTTGCCGGTGCCCGGAGGGCCCACCAGCAGCGCGCCCTTGGGCAGGGTGGCGCCGATGCTGTTGTATTTGCCGGGGTTGTGGAGGAAATCCACGATCTCGGCCAGGGCCTCCTTGGCCTCGTCCTGGCCGGCCACGTCGGCAAAGGTCTTGCCGGTCTGGGCCTCCACATACACCTTGGCGTTGGACTTGCCGAAGCTCATGGCGTTGGGCCCGCCCATCTTTTTGAACATGTAGCGCATGAGCAGCTGCCCCGCCGCCGCCATGATGATGACCGGCAGCACCACGCCGAACAAAAGGTTCATGGCGGGGGACGCCTGGGTGGGCACCACGCCGCCGTACTGCACCGCCTCGCCGTCGGGGCCGGTGGCCAGCAGGATGCGGTCCACCCGGTCGGGGTCGTTGACGATGGCGGTCTGGCAGATGCGGTCACGCCCGTTTTCATCCTTCATCTGATAGGTGATGGTGCCGGCGGTGGAGTCCTCCTCCACAGCCACCACGCTGCCCGCCTCCAGGTCGGTCAGGAACTGGTTGTAGGTCACTTCGGTCACCGCGCCCCGCATCATCTGGGGGAAGATGAGCCAGTTGAACACCAGCAGCGCCACCAGCGCGCCGATGCAGTAATAGAGCAGCACTTTGTTGGGGTTTTTCGGCCCGCTTGTCTTCATAAAACACCGCCTTTTTCGGGTATTTTCCCCCGCCGTGCCCCGGCGGGGCGGGATGGCGGCTCGCCGCCTTATTTTCATGTTTATAGCATATCCTCTTGATATGAAGAAAATATGAACGAAGATAAAATCTTTTTGCGGCGCAAAAAAGCGGCCTCTGCCCTGATGGCAAAGGCCGCTTTGAAGTTCATTCCGGCAGGGTGATCTGCCCCAGGGGGATGCCGCCGGCATAGTCCTCAAAAAAGACGTCCAGGGTGCGGCTTTTCAGTTCCTCCGGGTCCACCCGCAGCACCATGCTCACCGGGGCGGTGCAGCCCTGGGGCACCTGGGGCCGCAGGGTGTAGGCAGCCTCGCTGTCCCACTCGGAGTCAAAGCGGGCGGCCCAGTCGTCCCCCTTTTGGGGCACGGCGGTGAAGGCGTATTCGTCCAGGTCCACCGGGCGCTGGCTGTGGTTGGCCAGCCGGAAGCTGACGAGGTAATAGTCGTAAAAGCTGTCGCCCCATTCGGGGGTCTCGATGGCCTGCACGCTCATCTGGTCGGCGGTCACGTTCCAGTCGGCGGCGTAGCGGGCGTTGTCCAGCCCGGACATGCCCGCCGCGAAGCGGGCCACGGCGGCGGCCAGGGCCAGGGCGGCCAGGGCCCACATGAGCAGGCCGGGACGGCTGTTCTGTCGGTTCATTCGCCGCTCACGCTCCCTTCCGTCACGGTCAGGGCAATGCCCGTCATGGCCGTTTCGCTGATGTCGTAGCTTCGGTCAAGGGTCTGGCACTGGAGCCACAGCGTGTGCCCCGCCGCGCCCTCCGGCACCAGGAAGTAGAGCCAGCCCTCGTCCATGGAGGCGCTCTGGAAGGCGTAGGGGTCCAGGGCCTCGGCGGCCAGCTCGGGGTAGAACTTCTCCAGGTCGTAGGTCTGGATGGCGGGATAATAAATGTCCCCCGCCTGCAGGAACGCGTCGGCGGCCCAGTCGGAGCGGTAGTCCTGCTCCTTGTCCACCTCGCACCAGACGCGCACCACCTCGGCGCCCTCCTCGGTGCCCCGGATGCCGCCCAGCCGCTGGGCTTCGCCCACCAGCACCTGCCGCCCGGCGGGGCCGAAGGCGAAGGCCTCGTTCTGAGCGGCGCTTTCCGTCGCGGCCTCGGGCACATAGGCGGCCTGGGCCTGCCCGGCTTTGGTGGCGCGGGTCACCAGCGGAAAGGCCACGCACTCCACCGCAAACACCGCCAAAAACAGGATGAACAGCACCAGCGCCGGTCGGCTGACCCGCCGGCGCACCGGCGCGGGCGGGGCCCAGAGCTCCGGGTCCTCATCGTACTGGGGCTCCGCCTCTTCCTCCGCCTGGGGCACAAAGGCCTCCGGCGGGGCCTCGTTGTAGCGCCCGCAATGAGGGCAGATGCCATTGTTCACCGCGGGGTCATAGCGCAGCCCGCAGTTGGAACAAAGAATCTTCATCGCCGTATCCTCCCCTTTTGCAGCCCCCCTTCCGCAAAGGGGCGTTTTTTCTATTATATCGCCCGAACGGCGGCTTTTCAATCGTTCACAAGGGTTTCCAGCACCGCCCGCAGCGCGGTGAGCGGCGCTTCGCCCCGGTCCACCCGCACCGCCAGGTAGGGCTTTGCCCCGGCGTTCACCATCACCCGGCCGGGCAGCGCCGCCGTGGCGGCCTTGATGGCGGCGGGGGTGAGCTTGTCGGAATAGAGCAGCAGGGTGTCCCGCTTCTGGCCTATTTCGTAGACCCCCGCCTTGGCCGCCGTGACCCGGATGAGGGAGATGTCCACAAGGCCGGACACGCTCTTCGGCACATCGCCGTAGCGGTCGATGAGCTCGTCCAGCACGTCGGAGGCGTCCTCGGCGGTCTCGATGGCGGCGATGCGCTTGTAGGCCTCGATGCGGCCCGCCGCCTCGGGGATGTAGCTGTCGGGGATGTAGGCGTCCACCGTGATGTCGATGAGGCAGTCCGCCTTGTCCGGCGGCGGGGCCTCGCCCTTGGCCAGCGCCACCGCCCCGGCCAGTATCTTCATATAAAGGTCATAGCCCACCGCCTGCATGTGGCCGTGCTGGCTCTGGCCCAGAAGGCTGCCCGCGCCGCGAATTTGAAGGTCCCGCATGGCGATGCGGAAGCCCGAGCCGAAGCTGGTGAACTCCCGGATGGCGGAAAGGCGCTTGGCCGCCACGTCGGTGAGGACCTTGTCCCGCCGGAAGGTGAAGTAGGCGTAGGCCTTGCGGCCGGAGCGGCCCACCCGGCCCCGTATCTGATACAGTTGGGCCAGGCCCATGCGGTCGGCGTCCTCGATGATGAGGGTGTTGCAGTTGCGCACGTCTACGCCGGTCTCGATGAGGGTGGTGCACACCAGCACGTCGATGTCGCCGTCCAGCAGCTGCTGCCACACCTTGCCCAGCTGCTCCTCGGTCATCTTGCCGTGGGCAACGCCCACCCGGGCGCCGGGCACCATCCGCCCCACCATGCCGGCGGTGGCCTCGATGCTGTCCACCCGGTTGTGCAGGTAGTAGACCTGCCCGCCCCGGGCCAGCTCCTTCTTGATGGCCTCCGCCAAAATCACCGGGTCGTACTCCATCACATAGGTCTCGATGGGCTGGCGCTCCACCGGCGGCTCCTCGATGGTGCTCATATCCCGGATGCCGCTCATGGCCATGTTCAGGGTGCGGGGGATGGGCGTGGCCGAGAGGGTGAGCATGTCCACCCCGATGAAGGCCTCCTTCAGCTTCTCCTTGTGTTTGACGCCGAAGCGCTGTTCCTCGTCGATGATGACGAGCCCCAGGTCGTGGAACTTGATGTCGTCGCTGAGCAGCCGGTGGGTGCCCACCACGATGTCCACCGTGCCGGAGCGCAGGCCCTTGATGGTCTCCTCCTGCTGCTTTTTGGTGCGGAAGCGGGACAAAAGGCCCAGCTTGATGGGAAACGCCTCCATCCGGGCCAGCATGTTGCTGTAATGCTGCCAGGCCAGGATGGTGGTGGGGGCCAGGATGGCGCACTGCTTGCCGCCCATCACGCACTTGAAGGCCGCCCGCAGGGCCACCTCGGTCTTGCCCACGCCCACGTCGCCGCAGAGCAGCCGGTCCATGGGCCAGGGGTTCTCCATGTCCTTTTTTATCTCGGCGGCCGCCGCCAGCTGGTCGGCGGTCTCCTCGTACTCAAAGCGGGTCTCGAAGTCCCGCTGCCAGTCGCCGTCCGGCGGGAAAGCGGTGCCCTTGGCCTGCTGGCGCTTGGCGTAGAGGGCGATGAGCTCCTGGGCCATCTCGGCGGCGGCGGCCTTCACCTTGCGGCGGGTGCGGGTCCACTCCTGGCCGCCCAGCCGGGCCAGCTTCACCTTCTCCTCGTCGCCGGGGGCGGTGTAGCGGCTGAGCAGGTCCAGCTGGGTCACCGGCACATACAGGGTGTCGCCCTTGTCGTAGAGCAGTTTCAGATAGTCCTTCACCACGCCCTGCACTTCCAGCCGCTGGATGCCGGTGTACATGCCGATGCCGTGGTTCTGGTGCACCACGTAATCGCCGGGGGCGATGTCGGTGAGGCTGGAAAGGGCGTTTTTGTCTTTTTTGCGGGCGGGCTTTTTCTTTTCGCTCTCCCCCGCCCGGCGGCTGGTGAGCAGGGCGTAGCGGGCAAAGGGGTACTCCGCGCCGGCGCTGGTGTGGCCGGTGCGCACCGCCACCGCCCCGGGGCTGGCCACCATGTCTTTTGCGGTGCCCGCCCGGAAGCCCTTGTTCACCAGGTCCTTGGCCAGGGCAGCGGCGGCCCGCTCGGTGCCCGCCAGCACGTCCACCGCGAAGCCCTGGCGGGTGAGGTTTTCCAGGTCCTCCGCCAGGGAGGCCACCTCGCCGGAGAAGGGCGGGCGGGCGTGGGCGGGGGCGTTGATGATCTCTTTCAGTTCCAGGCCCGGCAGGGTGCGGGCAAAGTTCTCGCAGCAGATGCTGGAGTGCTTCTGGGCCGCCGCCAGCAGGTAGGGCATGTCCTCATAGAGCACGTCCAGCCCGGGGCAGAGCACCCCCTGCTCGTAGAGGCCTTTCAGCTCCTCGCTGCGGCGGAAGGCGGTGGCCTTCTGGGCCTCCCGGATGGCGCTGGGCTCCTCCAGCACCAGAATGGGCGCGTCGAAATAGTCCAGCAGGGTGGCGGGCTTTTCGTAGCGCACCCCCATGTATTTGTCCAGCGCCTCGGGCACAAGGCCCGCGTCCAGCTGGGCAAGGTCGGTTTCCATGGCCTTTTCCATGGCGGCGGCCCGGCGGCCCTTCTCTTTGGCCAGGGCGCTGCGCAGGGCGGCGGCGGTCTCGGGCGCGGAGCCGAACAGCACCTCCCGGGCCGGGCTGATGTGCAGCTTTTCCAAATCGCCGTCCCGCCGCTGGCTGAGCACGTCGAAGGTGGAAAGGGTGTCTATCTCGTCCCCCCAGTACTCGCACCGGGCGGGGCTTTTGGCCTCGGGGGGCCAGATGTCCACGATGCCGCCCCGCACGCTGAACTGGCCCGGGCCCTCCACCTGGCCCCGCCGGTGGTAGCCCGCGTCGAACAGGCGCTCCTCCAGCTTGGTCAGGGGCAGTTCCAGCCCGGGCTTCAGGGTCAGGGTGTTGCGGCAGAATTCCTCTTTGGGTATGGTGTACTGCAAAAGGGCCTCGGCGGGCACGCACACCGCCCCGAGGCGCTCGCCCACCAGATCGCCCAGCACTGCCAGCCGCCGGTATTCATATTCCCGCCCGGCGCCCTCGATGGGCCGCAGCAGAAAGTCCCGGGGCGGGAACACCGCCGCCGGAAGGCCGAAGGTGGAAAGGTCCGCCGCGAGGCGGGTGGCCTCCGCCTCCCCCGCCGTGACCGCCAGCAGGGGGCGGCGGCTCTCGGCGGCCAGCAGCGCCAGCATCTGGGCGCGGCCCGCCGGGGGCAGGCCGAAGAGGGCCGCCGGGCCGGTGACGGCCAGGTGGCTTTTGAGTTTTTTGTATTCCGCGGTGCTTTTGAGGATGTCGAACATGGAGTCACCTTTCTGAAAACAGCCGTTTTGGGGCACAGGGCAGCGCCCCGTCGGGCCTTGCCCGGCGGGGTGCGCGTTTTTTCTATGCTTCTATTGTAGCGGCAAAACCTGCCGAACGCAAGGGAAACGCGCCGTCAGCCCGGCAGTTCCACCGCGCCCCATTTCCCTTCGGTCTTCACCCACAAAAGGCCGCCGAAGGCGGGGGCCGCGTCCTCCACCTGGCCCGGCTTCAAAAGCCAGCTGCCGTCGGCTTTCAGCACGCCGGTGACGCCCTCCTGTTTCACCACCACGCAGCCCTCGGTGAAGGGGGCGGGATAGATGCCGGTGGTGGGCTCGTTCTTTTCCGTCTCGCTGTTCCAGTCCCACCGTACGCCCCAGAAGGCGTCGTACTCGCAGGGAATGATTTCCCTGCCCGCCGTATCCACATAGCCCCACTTGCCCTCCTTGCAGACGGCGATGGCCTCGTCGGTGCCCATGCAGGCGGCCTCATAGACAAAGTCGGTGAGCAGCGTTCCGTCGGATGCGGCCACCGCGAAGCGGCCGTCGTGCTCCAGCGCGAAGTCCTCCCAGGTGGCGGGGTCCTCGCCGGTCCAGTCGGCGCGCAGGGTCCCCTGCTGCACCGGGATGAGACCGGGCAGGCCTTCGATCTCGGCCAGCGGGCGGATGGTCATGCTGGCCTCGCCGAAGCTGACGGCGCTCACCGCGCCCGCCTCGTCCGCCAGAAAGCGGTTGGAGCCGCCGCCGTGGCCCACCTCCATGCGGTAGCTGGTGCCGATGCTCTCCAGCTGGGCGTCCAGCTCTTCCAGGGTCTCCCAGTCGTACCAGCGCTCCCCTTCATAGAGGCCCTGGTCGTAGAGATGCCCCGCGCCGCAGCGAACGGGCTGGGTCACAAAGGCCGCCGACGCGGCCACGTCGCCGCTGGCGGCGTTCAGCACGCCCCAGCCGGCGGGGCTCTGCGCCAGATAATACCCCGCCTCGCCGGGGCGGCGGCTCACCATGCCGGCGGCCACGGTGGCGGTGTCCGCCACAGGCTCCACCGCCTCGAACTCGCCTGCGGGCTCGATGGCCCACTTCATGCTTCTCAATGTGCCGGCTCCGCAGCCGGAAAGGCTCAGGCCCAGAACTGCCGCCAGGGCCAGCGCTGCCAAACGCTTCATAAGACGCGTCCTCCTTTCGGGCGGGCGGCTTTTTGCGCCCGCACTTATAAAACGAAACAGAACGGGCGCTTTATCGCATCCGGCATGTAAAAAAACCGTGTCGTTTTTGCAAACGACACGGTTTTGCCTTTCAGCGGTTGTAGCGGTTCTGGGCTTCGGAGAGTTTGCCCTCCATGATGAGCTCCACGGCGTTTGCCACGTCCTCCAGCCGGCTTTCGAAGGCCTTGCGGTCGGCGCCGGAAATGCGGCCCAGCACCCAATCGGCCAGGTCGTATTCGGGATTGGGCTTTTCGCCCACCCCCAGCCGCACCCGGGGGAAATCCTGGCTGCCCAGCCGGGCGATGATGTCCTTGAGGCCGTTGTGGCCGCCCGCCGAGCCGGAGGGCCGGATGCGCACCTTGCCGGGGCTTTGGGTCACGTCGTCGCACAGCACGATGACATGGGCGGGGTCTATCTTATAAAAATCCGCCGCCGCGCCGATGCTCCGGCCGGAAAGGTTCATGAAGGTCTGGGGCTTGAGCAGGATGACCTTGTGCCCGTTCACCGCCGTCTGGGCCAGCAGGCCCTCGAACTTGACACGGGGGGTGGGGGCGTTCCAGCGGCCGGCGATGAAGTCCAGCGCGTCAAAGCCCGCGTTGTGGCGGGTGCCCTCGTATTTTTTGCCGGGGTTGCCAAGGCCTGCCACCAGCCAGTCGGCCCCGGCGCTCTGTTTTTTGAAAAACATGGGTGCTCTCTCCTTTTTTCGGGGGGCGGGCCGCGCCGTTTTTGCCGCGGCAGAACCTGCCCCAGTTTAAGTTTACATACTTTTTTGCCCTTTGCAACCCCGAAGGGGGCCCGGATCGCAAAAAAATCCACAAATCCATGGATAAAAACGTTAAAACCTCTGGCGCTTGGCGGCGCGATTTGCTATAATATTATGCGCGTTCTTATCGTTTGGCGGGGCATCCCGCCCCGCGGGACGTGGAATCTTTTATGGAGGTCGAGAATATTGAGCAAGAAGTATCTGTACCTGTTCAGCGAAGGCAACAAGGACATGCGCGAGATCCTTGGCGGCAAGGGCGCGAACCTGGCCGAAATGACCAACGCGGGCATGCCTGTGCCTCAGGGCTTCACCATCAGCACCGAAGCCTGCACCCAGTACTACAAGGACGGTCGCCAGATCAACGAGGAGATCATGGCCGACATCTACGAGTACATCGGCAAGATGGAGGAGATCACCGGCAAGAAGTTCGGTGACTTGAAGAACCCCCTGCTGGTGTCTGTGCGTTCCGGCGCCCGCGCCTCCATGCCCGGCATGATGGACACCATCCTGAACCTGGGCCTGAACGACGAAGTGGTGGAGGGCCTGGCCGCCAAGACCGGCAACCCCCGTTTCGCCTACGACAGCTACCGCCGTTTCGTCCAGATGTTCAGCGACGTTGTTATGGAGCTGAGCAAGAGCGACTTTGAGAAGATCATCGACGAGATGAAGGAAGCCAAGGGCGTGAAGCTGGACACCGAGCTGGACGCCGACGACATGAAGGCTCTGGTCGTGAAGTTCAAGGACCTGTACAAGAGCAAGATGGGCAGCGACTTCCCCGCCGACCCGAAGGTCCAGCTGATCGAGGCCGTCAAAGCCGTGTTCCGCAGCTGGGACAACCCCCGCGCCAACGTCTACCGCCGCATGAACGAGATCCCCTACGACTGGGGCACCGCCGTCAACGTGCAGGCCATGGTGTTCGGCAACAGCGGCAACAACAGCGGCACCGGCGTTGCCTTCACCCGCAACCCCGCCACCGGTGAGAAGGCCCTGTTCGGCGAGTACCTGATCAACGCTCAGGGCGAGGACGTGGTCGCCGGTATCCGCACCCCCTCCCCCATCGCTCACCTGAAGGACCAGATGCCTGAGGTGTACGACCAGTTCGTGGAGATCGCCACCCGCCTGGAGAACCACTACAAGGATATGCAGGACATGGAGTTCACCATCGAGGATGGCAAGCTCTACATGCTGCAGACCCGTAACGGCAAGCGCACCGCCGCCGCCGCTCTGAAGATCGCCGTCGACCTGGTGGACGAGGGCATGATCGACGAGCGCGAGGCCGTTCTGCGCGTTGAGCCCAAGCAGCTGGACAGCCTGCTGCATCCCCAGTTCGACGCCGAGGCCCTGAAGAAGGCCGAGGTCATCGGCAAGGGCCTGGCCGCCAGCCCGGGCGCTGCCTGCGGCCAGGTGGTGTTCACCGCCGAGGACGCCAAGGAGAGCGTTGAGAACGGCAGCATGAAGAAGGTCGTTCTGGTCCGTCTGGAGACCAGCCCCGAGGACATCGAGGGCATGGTGGTTGCGCAGGGCATCCTGACCGTTCGCGGCGGTATGACCAGCCACGCCGCCGTTGTGGCCCGCGGCATGGGCACCTGCTGCGTTTCCGGCTGCGGCGAGATCGTCGTGGACTACGACAAGCAGGAGTTCACCCTGGGCGGCAAGACCTACAAGCGCGGCGACTGGATCTCCATCGACGGCTCCACCGGCAACATCTACGGCGAGGCTATCCCCACCGTTGAGGCTTCCATCAGCGGCGACTTCGGCCGCTTCATGGGCTGGGCCGACGCTGCCCGTCAGCTGAAGGTCTTCACCAACGCCGACAACCCGCGCGATGCCAAGCAGGGCGTCAACTTCGGCGCCGAGGGCATCGGCCTGTGCCGCACCGAGCACATGTTCTTCGAGGCCGACCGCATCAAGGCCGTGCGCGAGATGATCGTTGCCGAGAACGTTGAGGACCGCAAGAAGGCCCTGGCCAAGATCCTGCCCTATCAGCAGGGTGACTTCGAGGCCATGTACAAGGTCATGGGCGAGCGCCCGATGACCATCCGCTACCTGGATCCCCCGCTCCATGAGTTCCTGCCCACCAAGGAAGAGGAGATCGTGGATCTGGCCAAGGATCTGGGCGTGAGCGTTGAGAAGCTGCACACTGTCATCGACAGCCTGCACGAGTTCAACCCGATGATGGGCCACCGCGGCTGCCGTCTGGCTGTCTCCTACCCCGAGATCGCCGAGATGCAGACCACCGCTGTGATCAACGCCGCCATCAACGTCTCCAAGGAGACCGGCGTGAAGATCGTTCCCCACATCATGATCCCCCTGGTCGGCGAGGTCAAGGAGCTGAAGTTCGTCAAGGACGTGGTCGTGGCCACCGCTGACAAGATCATCGCCGAGGCCGGCGTTGACATGAAGTACGAAGTGGGCACCATGATCGAGATCCCCCGTGCGGCCCTGACCGCCGACGAGATCGCCAAGGAGGCCGAGTTCTTCAGCTTCGGCACCAACGATCTGACCCAGATGACCTTCGGCTTCAGCCGTGACGACGCGGGCAAGTTCCTGAGCTACTACTACGACAACAAGGTCTACGAGAGCGATCCCTTCGCTCACCTGGACCAGAACGGCGTGGGTAAGCTGGTGGAGATGGCCGCGAAGCTGGGCCGTCAGACCCGTCCCGAGCTGGGCCTGGGCATCTGCGGCGAGCACGGCGGCGACCCCACCAGCGTGGAGTTCTGCCACCGCGTGGGTCTGGACTATGTGTCCTGCTCTCCCTTCCGTGTGCCCATCGCTCGTCTGGCCGCCGCTCAGGCTGCTATCAAGAACCCCCGCAAGTAAGAGTTCTGTCATTCACCATTGGATTTGATGAAGCGCAAACCTTCTATAAATCCCATGGATACGGCATAAAACCATCAAAATGGCATGATTTGACCGTGGAGGTTTATATCTAATCACCAAAACCCCCGTACATTCCCAATTGGGCAATGTGCGGGGGTTTTTTGTTGTTATTTTGGGCTGTTTGTACAAATCTAAACGGGAACGCAAAAATGTATTCTGATTTCAAAAATACATTTTGTCCATGCTCGCTGCTATTTTCACAGCAGCCAATTCCGTAATTTTGGACGAATTCAGCTTTCAGTAAAGGAGGCCATTATGAGACGAGACGATCAAAGGCAAGCAGTAAAAAACATTCCCTTGGAACAACTGAAGCCATTTAAGAATCATCCCTTTCAGGTACGAGACGATGAGGAATTTCGGCGTCTTGTTGAGAGCATTGAAATTCACGGTGTAATTCATCCAGCGGTGGCTCGCCAGATTGGTGAGGATTGTTATGAACTAATTTCTGGTCATCGACGCAAAGCGGCTTGTGAAGTATTGGGTTACTCTGAGATGCCTGTTTTAGTCCGGTCTATGACGGATGATGAGGCAGTTGTAAACATGGTAGATGCAAACCTTCAGCGTGAAACGATTCTCCCAAGTGAAAGAGCCTTTGCATACAAAATGAAGTTGGTAGCTATGAGCCATCAGGGGCGTAAAGGATTTACTTCCGCCCAACTTGGGCGGAAGTGTGTCGGAAAAGAATCCAGAGAGTTAATTGCTGAACAAGTCGGTCAAAGTCGCAACCAAATTTCTCGCTATATCCGTCTTACTGAATTGATACCAGAAATCCTTGAAATGGTTGATAATCGAAAAATGGCATTGAATCCAGCAGTATCTATTTCCTACTTGGACAAGAAGCAACAGAAGCTACTATATAAGGTAATGGTAGCACTAAAAGCAACCCCATCTATTTCTCAGGCAAAAGCCATCCGAGAAAAGGCCAGTGAATCAGACTTTACAGAAGATTACTTGGTTTGTATCTTATCGGAAAAGAAACCAAACCAGAGAGAGCCGATGATTGTTGAAGAAGAAGAAATCAAGCAGTATTTCCCCTCGCATTACAATAGTGAACAGATGCACAACACGATTTTACTGTTGATTAGAAATTGGAGTAAAAAGCGTGGCTACACACAATAAAAGGTCATTATACCTTGTCACAACAGGGAGCAGAAAAATTTTCTGCTCCTTTTTTTATTTTTTGCGCAACAAACGGCCTCTGCCGTGGCCTACAAGTGAGAGTTACATCTCGTGGACCTTGAAAATTCAGAAGAACATCAGGTACAACCGTCCCTCGGAGAGCCACTCCGGTGATACGCCATGACGCCTACGGGTCGAGCGACTTCCCTATCGCCGGTAAAGAGCTTGATAACTTGAGGCCACGATCCAGGGACAGGGGGAAAACTTACACTCAGCCACAGTCCGAGCGTTAAAAGCGTCGCAGGCAATGGGAGTGTCCGGTACAGAACCGTGATAAATGAATCCTAAATCAAAAGGATGCCGAAATGTTCTTGATTTTAAGAAAACCCAAGGGGGTAGTTTACCCTCTTTACATTCCATCTTCTGTTCAAGACACAGGAGGAAACTGAAATGAACACACAAATTATCGCCATCGCCAACCAGAAAGGCGGCGTTGGCAAGACAACCACCTGCGCAAATCTGGGTATCGGGCTGGCGCAGACGGGGAAGAAAGTTCTGCTGATCGACGGAGACCCGCAGGGCAGCCTGACCATCAGCCTGGGCCATCCCCAGCCGGACAAGCTGCCCTTTACTCTGTCCGACGCGATGGGCCGTATCCTGATGGACGAGCCGATGCGCCCCGGCGAGGGCATCCTGCACCACCCGGAAGGCGTTGACCTGATGCCTGCCGACATCCAGCTCTCCGGCATGGAGGTCTCCCTGGTAAACGCTATGAGCCGAGAAACCGTTCTGCGACAATATCTGGACACGCTAAAGGGGCAATACTCTCATATCCTCATCGACTGCCAGCCCTCCCTGGGTATGCTTACAGTCAACGCACTGGCTGCCGCTAATAGGGTTATAATCCCCGTCCAGGCAGAGTATCTTCCCGCCAAAGGTTTGGAGCAGCTTTTACAAACTATCAATAAGGTTCGTAGACAAATCAATCCCAAGCTGCAAATTGATGGGATTCTGCTGACGATGGTAGACAGCCGAACTAATTTTGCCAAAGAAATCTCCGCTCTCCTACGCGAAACCTATGGCAGTAAGATCAAGGTGTTTACATCAGAAATTCCTCATTCTGTCAGGGCTAAGGAGTTCAGTGCTGAAGGAAAAAGCATTTATGCCCATGATCCTAATGGCAAAGTG
>NZ_DBGFPE010000030.1:0-7561 GCF_048526665.1 Candidatus Allofournierella excrementavium | reverse complement strand
TGGCATACTCGCCCAGCAGGTCATAGAGGCCGTCCACATAGCAGTCGTAGTCCGTGATGAACCATTCCTCATAGGTCTGCCCAAATTCGTCCTTCGACCCAATCCCGATGCGCTCAAAGACCTTTTTCAGTTCCTCCGCCGTGGTGGGAAACTTCACCCATTCGCCCACAAGGGCGCCCTCGTTGTACTTGCCCAGGTTGGTGATGAAGGCGGCAAAGGGATAATCTTTGTCATAGTCATAATGGGGCATAGCGACACCTCCTTACAGTTCCGGCGCAGACTTTTCCCGATGGGGCTGCGCCTTGCTCTGACCCGCACACTCTTTCCGGCTCTGCTCCAGCCGCTCCTTGATGGAGGGCTTTTTCTCCGTCTGCTTCTCCCTGGGGCGCTCATGCTCCCACTCGTCGCCGGAGAGGGTGAGATATCCTTTACTGGTGAAGCACCCCTGTTCCTCCTGCATGGCATGGTTGCCAAAAGGAACGGGATCAATGGCGTCCAGCAGCTCCGGGGGCAGAAGGATGTCCAAATGCTGCGCCAGATAGCGCCAGCCCACATCCTCCACTTTGCGAATGTTATCCTCCAGGATGAAATATTCCGTGTTTGCGGGAAACTCCCGAAACTGCTCCAAAGTGGTCAGGCGGAAGGGAGACTCCTGCACAGCGGCCAGGAGGTCCCTATCCTCCTGGGAGAGGGCGGACAGAGCCCGAAGCGTTGCCTCCTGCTCCGCAGGTTCCCACTCCTGGGGGAGCATTGCTTTCAGATCGTTCAGCGAAATATCCGATTTACTTTTTGCCATTCACACCCTCCTTCCGCTTGGAAAACTCCAGTTTGAAGCGGACATACTTTTCGCCGGTATCATCCAGCACCACCACCGCGTCATAAGCGGCGCCCTTCTTTTCAGACCACATCCCCCTGACGGAGGTACGGCCCTTCTTCAACAGGTCGGCAACCATCTTCCGGGTCAGCTCCTTTTTGCGGGAAGTCCAGAAGCGGTCATCTTTCCACAGCACGAAGCGGCAGGAGCGGTCGGAGCAGTAAAAATTCTTTTTGCCCTCGTAGACCGGTTTGCCGCAGCGGGGGCAGAGGCCCACGGTCTCCCGCTCCGGGGCGAACAGTTTCTGGCCTTCCTCGGAGATATGGGAGTAGGTTTTTACCAACTCCCGCGTCATTTCAGAGATCCCCGCCATGAAAGCGGCGGGGTCTCCCTCGCCCCTGGCGATGGCGGTCAGCTTCTGCTCCCACTCCGCCGTAAGCATGGGAGAGGTCAGCGTATCCGGCAGGACCGTAACCAGGTTGATCCCCGCCTTGGTGGGAACTAGGCTTTTGCCTCTGCGCTCCACAAATCCGGCCGCCACCAGCTTTTCCAGGATCGCCGCCCTGGTCGCCGGGGTGCCCAGGCCCTTGCGCTCGGCGTCCTCCGGCATATCTTCTTTTCCGGCGGTCTCCATCGCCGCCAGAAGGGTGTCCTCCGTGTACGCCTTGGGCGGGGCGGTGAAGTGTTCGGTAACAGCGGCCTCCACCTGGTCAAAAAGTTGACCCTCGGTGAAGTCCGGCAGAGCGGCGGGTTCCGCCTCGCCCTCCGGCTGCTCCTTCAGGGAAGCGCGGAAAATGCGGTCGATCTCACGCCAGCCCTCGGAGAGGATGTGCCGCCCCTTGGCGGTGAAGGTGTGTCCACCACAGTCAAAAGCGGCCGTGACCGCTTCATACATATAGGGTTCCGCCGCCGCACACAGCAGTTCCCGGCACACCAGCAGCAAGGTGTTCCGTTCTCCCACAGTCAGTTCGGACAGGTCGGCTTTCTCCAGCTCCAGCGTGGGGATGATGGCGTGGTGGTCGGACACCTTCCCATCATTCACCAGCAGGGACACATCCGGGAAGAACTCCCCGCACCCATCAAAGGGCGGCACCTGCGCTGCCAGATGCAGAACCACAGAGGCGGTCTCCGCCATATCAACCGTCAGATACCGGCTGTCCGTCCGGGGATAGGTCAGCAGCTTCTTCTCGTACAGTGATTGTGCGTAGTCCAGGGTCTGCTTGGCCGTGTAACCGAACACCCGGTTTGCCTCCCGCTGCAAGGTGGTCAGGTCGTAGAGCTTGGGCGGCGCCTCCTTCTTCTTCTCATGGGTGACGGAGGTGCAGGATGCCGATGCCCCGGCACAGGTTGCCCGCAGGCTCTCCGCCTCCTCCGGGGCAGTAATCTTCTCGGACACCGCTTCGGCTCCATCCAGCGCCAGGCGCACATGATGGTATTTCTCCTTGCGGAACAGGGTGATCCTGCTGTCCCGGTCCACCAGCATGGCAAGGGTGGGCGTCTGTACCCGCCCCACATTCAGGGTGCGATGGTATAGGACGGAGAACAGGCGGCTTGCATTGATACCAATGAGCCAGTCCGCCTTTTGGCGGCAGAGCGCCGACTGATACAGGGGATCATAGTCTCCGCCGGGGCGCAGCTCGGCAAAGCCCTCCCGGATCGCCGCGTCCTCCATCGAAGAAATCCAGAGGCGGGAGAAGGGCTTGGAGCATCCGGCAGCCTCATAGACCAGCCGGAAAATCAATTCGCCCTCCCGCCCGGCGTCGCAGGCGTTGACCAGCTCCGTCACATCCGGGCGCTCCATGAGGCACTTCAAATTCTGGAAGGCGTCCTCTTTGCCCTTCGCCAGCACATAACGGAAGGGCTCAGGCAGGATGGGAAGGTCGTCATACTTCCACTTCTTATAGGCGGGGTCATACCCGGCTGCATCCATCGGGGACATCAGGTGTCCCACACACCAGGAAACGATGAGCCCATTCCCTTCAAAACAGCCATCGGCCCTGGATGTGACACCCAGGGCCGACGCAACGGCTTTTGCAACACTCGGTTTCTCGCAGATCACCAGCTTCATTTCGTTTCCTCCGTTTCTTCCGGTTCAGGGGCATCCTCGTTAATATATTCCTCCTCATCCTCAAAATCATAGTCGTCCGGGTCGGCGCTGACCTTTGCGCCCTGTTTGGGCTTGATGAACTTGATATAGGCGAAGGCTCCGCCGCCGCCCAGTACTGCCAGCAGCAGGATCAATACCAGGGCGCCGCTGCTGCCGGACTCCTTCTCCGGCTCCGGTTCAGGCTCTGGTTCCTCCTCCGGCGCTTTCCCGGCACACTCGCTCATATTCACCGCACAAACCGGGCAGGCGGTATTCACCGCACCGGCCTGGCATTTCTCCGTACAGGTGCAGACCGCCGGCGCCTCCTGGGCCTCGCCATCCTCCATCAGTGCCAGGAGGTCCGCCTCGTCCACCTGGTTCAGGAAGTGGACGGTCTGCGCCCCCTCGTCATCCCGGTCGATGATGAGATAGAACACGTTGCCGCCCTTTGTCTCCACCGTGATGAACTGCTTGCCGGAGGATGTCCCGCCCAGGTCGTCAATGAGGGACAGGTTCCCATCCGGGGTCAGGGCTGCCCCTCCGCCCCCGGAGAGGCCGGAGGCGAACAGCTCCAGCAGGGCGGAGAGGTCCGTCCCGTCCAGGGAGAGGGAGAAGCTGCCCGTGTCCGTGATGGTCAGGTAGTCGGAATGAACATAGCCCTCCCGCTCCGGCAGAAGCACCTTGACCCATTCGCCCTCGGTGCCGATGACTTCTACCTGCGCCCCATCGGGAAGCTGGGTGAAGGCGTCGTTATCCAGCCCAGCGCCGGTGCGGACATTCAGGTTGCCGCCGCAGGTGGTCACGGTGCCGGTCTGCTGGGTTTCCCATTTCTCCGTGTCAGGGGTGAACAGGATGCCATCCTCGGTGACGCTCACGGTTCCCAGGCTACCCAACAGTTCGGTGAGCTGGTCCAGGGTGTCACCGCCGGCCTCCGCATTATCGCCGCCGGCAGTATCTTCATCATCGGAAACCGTGATTTCCGGGGTCCCGTCATCCTCCGTGAGGTCTGCCTCCATTTCGGTGTAGTAAGGTTCACCCTCCCCGCCGCCGGCAAAGGCAGGGATCGCAAAGGCCGTGGCACAGAGCGCCACGGCCAGCGCCGCCGTAAACAGGCGGATGATCGTTTTATTCTTCATACTCGGCGTCCTCCATCTCGTTCTCGCCGGGGTCAGCCGACGCCTCCGCCTCCATCATGCCCTCCGGCAGGGCGATGAGGCCGCTGGCGTATGCCTTCAGGAAGGCCGTCAGCTCCCGGTTGTCCATCTTCACCGCCTTGACCATGCGGACGATCTCCAGGTTCTCCTCCTCCACAAGCTGCGCCTCCAGAGAGCGGAGGCGCTTCTGCTGCTCAGAGATCTTTTCCTTGGTCTTTTCGATGTCTCGGCGGATTTTTTCAACAGTTGCCATGTGTGCAATTCTCCTTTCCAAACCGTTCTTTCCATGAGTAGTTGCGGCCCAGGCCCTGGACCGTTTTCAAATTGGGACGGGCGTTGTCCTCCAGCGCGATGGCCCGCCGGAACAGGTCCGGGTGGTGGTCCCGAAGCCGGATGATCTCCTCCGCCCTCATGCTGGGGCAGAAGAAACAGGAGGACTTGCCCGGCTGGGGAAGCCCCGCATCATCAATGGCCTGCTGACAAGCCGCCCGGTCCCATCCCCATTCCATCAGGGGATACCACTTGCTGTACTTGGGGTCGGCCAGATCCCCCAGCAGCACCTTGTCGCTGCGGTAGCCTTCGCCGGCGTCGTAGCCGATGAACTTGACCACCCGTTTGCCCGCCGCCCACACCTTCCGGCAGGGCGGATAATGGTTGCAGAACTTTTCCTGCGGCCCGATCTTGTGTTTCAGGGAACACCGCTTGAAGCCATAGGCCATAGAAGGCAGGGTACCGCTCTGCAAACACTCCTGTTCCAAGGTCAGCCGCTTTCCGTCCCGCGTGGTTTTATACACTCTGGTAATGGGCGGCATCCCGTGGTCCTTCAGCCAGCGGTCCATGATGTCCAGGTAGGCATAGGTGTGGGGATGCTCAGCCCCGGTATCCGCAAAGAGGATCAGGTCTACCGGGATACGGTGCTGGTGCAGGCCGACTAAAAGGGCGGTGCTGTTGACACCGCCCCCATAGGAAACCATATTGATGTGTGCTTCACCTCCCATCAGTTGTACGGCGGCCGGCCGTAGGCACAAAAGTGAGACTGCCAGTAACTTGTATTCAAATTGGTGTAGGAAATCGGGTCTCCGCAATGCAGCATCATCCCATCGCCCACATAAATACCCACATGGGAGATACCGCTGGTGTCATAGGTGCCCACGAAGAACACCAAATCACCGGGCTGGGGGTCGGATACCGGCGTGGAGATATTGTAGAGCCCCTGGGCGCCCAGCCGCCCGGTATTGCACAGGCCGGTGCTGGTCAGCACATAGCTGACGAAGCCGGAACAGTCAAACGATGTCTCCGGGCTGCTCCCGCCCCACACATAGGGGTATCCCAGGTATTTCTCCGCCTCGGTGATGAGGGTAGCAAACCGTTCATCCGTCAGGTACTCGGCGGGGATGTCCCAGGCCGTAGGCGGGTTCTCGATGTACTTGCCCACATAGCCGGAGGACGGAAACAGATCTGGGCGATTGCCCAGGGTGGACATATACACAGCATACATGGAAAGCTGATCCTCGCCCATGATATAGACCGGCACATGGGAGAGGTCAAAGTTTTCCAGCGTGACGGTGCAGATATACCAGGTGTATGGCACCTCCACTTCGTACTCGTTGCCCTCGCTGTCTGTCCGGGTTTCCGTCCGATACCTTGTTTCGGTGGTCACAGTTTCGGTGAGGATGTACTGCTTGTCAAAGAGCATTTCCAGGTCGCTTTGCACCTCGTCCAGGGTAAACACCCCTTCATGGAGCGCCGACAGGATGGACAACAGCACATAAGGATCATGCTCGATCTCGTCCAGGTCAAAGTGATATTCGTCATAGTCGTGGGTAGCCTCGTAGGTGTCCAGGTATTCTTGAAGCTCCGCCTCCATCCCGCAATAGGCGGCCTCGGCCCCGGTCAGATCCGCGTCCTCGGAGAGATAGGAGGACGCCACCAGGCCGGAAGTCCCGCCCCCGAACATGGAGGTGCAGGACTGCATCAGCCCCATGATGAGCATGAGGATCAGCCCAATCCCGCCCACGATGAGGAGGGTGTGCTTGTTTTTGGTGACGAAGCCGCCCAGCTTCTGGGCGATGGTCCCGCCGCCTTTCTTCGCTGCGGAAGCGGCGGTCTGGGATGCCTTTCCCGCAGCCTGGGCCGCGCCGGTCCCTGCCCGATGTGCGGCAGCATACTGCTTTTGCAGTCGCTTTTTCTGCCACAGGCGGGAGATGGGGTTACTGGACGCAAGCTGGGGATTTTCCATGACGGACTTCCGCCAGTAGAAATCGGCATTGGCTTTCACCGCTGCCTGCTCCGCCTGCTTCACATCCCGCCAGGGTTTCATTTTCCGGTCCGCATGCGCCTGATGGAAACGCCGCTTGCCATAGTCCACGGCCTTCTCAATCTGCCGTTCTCCCAGGTGGCCGGCCTGAACGCCGGAGTTATCGCCCTCCACCTTGCTCACTTCGCCGTGGAGGGTGGACCGTATTTCCTGCACCGGCCGGGACAATGGGTTGCCATGTTCCTTGCCGGGAGGCTTTACGGGAACAGCAGCTTTCGCCGCGTCCAGCCGATCCGCCGCCTTGTCCGACTTGCGGATGGCCTTTTTCAGTTCCGGCGCCGCCTGGTCTGTCTCGGAAAACTGCAAACGGGAGGAAGGGCGGTCCCTGGCCGCCTCACCCTCCCGAAAGGTGTCGCGCCGCTTTCGCCGCGCCTTTTTCGCCTGTCGGCGTTCCCGGTGTCCCACCACCTCGTCCGCCGCCCGGTTCAATGCCCCCGCCGTTTCATCAGCAGAAGAATAATCCTGCTCCGGGGGACGGTCTGAAATATGGGTGGCCTCGCCAGTCACCAGGTTCACCGAGATGGCTCCATCACGGGTCATCTTCTGCGCCTCCTTTTCGGAGGCTTTCCATTCCTGCATTTATCCGTCACCTCCTCCATAGGGGCAGATGCTGGCGCACGCCCCGGTCTCTATCAGGGAAATGTAGTGAAAAATGGGATAGGCCTGAGGCGGGCAGACCGCGTTCCCCAGGGTTTTCAGCCGCAGCGCCCGATCCTTCGTATCCTCGGTTATACGGGGGACGCCCTCCGGCTCGCTGGCCCAGAGGATACGTCCGTCCATCCCTGCGGGAAGCCCATGAGCCATTCCACCCAATCGGGGTTCAGCGCCGCCTTCTCCGACAGGGGCTGCTCCTGGTGGATCACCTGGGCCGACAGGTTGGAGGATGGGGATTTGCCCCGGAAGGCCGCCGGTTTCAGGGTGGAGCGGTAGCCCTCCGACGCCGCCGGCGTCAGGTAGAATACCGCCGCCGACAGGGACAGGCTCCAGATCGTCCCGTCCTTGTTCCGCTTGCGGAAGATCCCGTTGTCCGACAGGAACACATCCAGGTTGGCAGCGTCCCGGCAGGTGGATTTGTCGGAGGCAAGGGGCGTGGGAAACATCAGCCGCGACGATAAAAGTTCGCTGGCGCTCATGCCATGCGCCGACGCCGCAAGCCGGAAATACGAATGGGAGAACAGCGTATCCCGCTT